>NZ_JBQMWH010000025.1:0-20648 GCF_053470345.1 Thalassotalea agariperforans
ATTACATTATTGGTTATTACAATCAGACTAGGCCACATAGATACAATGCTGGTTTAAGTCCAAATGAGTCAGAGAAAAGATACTGGCTAAACTACAAATACGTGGCCAATATGACTTGACCACTTCAAGGGGATGCTTTGAAGTATATGCAACTTTGCCTCCCAGTGCTCCAATTGTTCGAGTGATCCATATATTTTTTCAACTAGTTGTTGTTCTAAGTTATTTCCGCATTCAAGCCATGCTTTCAGCAACCAAGTGCCTCCCTTTTCGCAAGCTTGTGTTAATGACAAAGAAGTAATGGTGTTAGCAAAGTTAGGCTCAGAATTGTACGAGTTATATATCGTCTTAATGTCAGCTGATGATTTACCGTCCCATTCTTTTATTTCTTTTTCAATGTGCATAATTCTACCAGAAGTTTATAACGTCTAAACAGTGACGTGTTTACATGTCCGCCTGAATTGGATTATTAGCTTTTGTATAATTAATAAGACTGAAGCCAACCCATACAAACCAAACTATTTGGGAGATACCAAAAATTTCAGTCAAAATATCAGCCGGATAGACAGTTGCTATGCCCGAAGTCCCAACAAATAGCCCTAGGTAATTTAGCCATTTAGAAAATACATTGCTCGATAGATTGCTAGAACTGATTAAAAGCACCCAAATGCCACCCACTAACTCGTTACCACCTCCAAGACTTTCAGTAAGTAACATTACTATATGCCAAGTCTCTGCTGCCCTTTCGATGTTTGTTGATGCCAATTCAACAACTGAGCCTAAGCCGATGACAGATATGAACCCGCTAGCTATTACAAGCCCGACCCAAACCACCCCGAATAAAGTGCCGAGTTGACTTACAAGATGCGTCTTGTTAGTCAAATGTTTTTCATTCAACGCTAAAACTAAAACCGACAATACAACACCAAATAAGGTATAAATAGTAAAGTAAATTAACCCTATTAAAAAATGATTGTCTGTTAAATACCCAATCTGTACAGCTGTTTCTGCTGTATATGGATAAGACCAGAAAACACCAAAAAAAATGAATGCACCAATATAAATTAATGCTAATAAGATGGCGCAAAGGCCAGAAAAATAATTTAAATCTAATTTATTCACCTGTAATCCCTTAATTTTGGGTAAGGTAACGCAATATAAGCGCCTTTAACTTTTTTGCCTATAATGTTTAATAAAATAAAAACAGCCTACTGTTTAAAGTGTTCATTCCGTTTAAATGCCTTAGGTGAGCTTTGTGCCGTTTAATCTTTTGAAAATAGTTTCTGAAACAACTCTTTAGATTTTTTTAACCCTTCATCCGTTAATACAACAGATTTAGTTTTACCTATAGGATCACAAATTAAACCTTTTTTATGTAGTCGATTAGTCACTTCCCAATCAAATTGTTTCCATGCTCGAAAATGATCGTGCAATGTGAGGTACATTAAAGCTAAGGCAGCCTCATCTATTTTATCTTCATCAATCTCCATAATTAACTCCTAAGCCCTAAGGGCATCTAACGCGTTGTTGAGGGGCAAAAAACTTGTTAACTGTATACTTTGTTGAGATTAACTTTCTTTAGGTATAATTCCCCACAAAACAAGATATAAAAGAATAGTTACACCAAAAAATAAGCTACCTACAACAAAGCCAGCCTGTACACCTCCTTTACTTATTCCGTAGAATTTTGCTAAGCCGGCACAAACTCCACCGGCTATAAAAGTTGAGCCACGAGTTAGTTTTTTATTTTCTGAAGATTCCATGTGTACTCCTTGTACTACTATTCAGTTTAATATGTTGATTAAATCTTTCTTTCTACAAAAGGTTATCCGATTACTATCATTAATCTATTAAAGATCCCTTTCAAGGCAAAAGCAATATGTGAATACTCTTAGCTTTTGATTTATATCGATTAAAAGTTTTTCAAACTATTTTTATCTAACTTTATTATTTGGTGATCAAGGTTATTTTCTTCCGCTAATGTTATCGATTTATTTAACTCACTGATGATGTTATTTATGGTTAGTGTATTATCGTCAAGTTCATAAACTTGTTTTAAGCTGCGATAATAAAAAACTAAAATAGCAATTGCTGCTGTATCGTTTTCTGAAGCGGCTTTTTTAATACTTTTAAGCTTGCGATATATTTGATTTTGGCACTGTTTTAATTGCCAAACGTAATATACCTCTACAAATAAATTGCTGTTTTTAATTTTATTTAAAATAGCGCCGCACACAATCAAAGCAAGTAACACACCGGCAAGATTAAAACGAAAGTTATCACCTTCTGGTGTTGAAAATACAAAAATCAACGCTTGGCCAAAAACTAAGGCTAACAGCGTAAAACTTGCGATAAAGCCAACAATAATACGGTTTAAATGTTTACGATAACGATTTTTATCAATTTCTTGCAACTGCATTGTTAATATTTACCTTGTTAGATTTAATCATTTGTTGATACTGACACATGAGAGTAGCGAATCACTTTATTTTCAACACTGTAACGCCATACATTGGCTTGGCTAACAACGGCAATATGTTGTTTAGCGCGGGTTATGCCGGTGTATAAAAGCTCGCGAGATAATAATTTATTGTCGCTATTTTCAGGTAACACCATAAGAACATTAGAAAACTCACTGCCTTGGGTTTTATGTATTGTCATCGCGTAAACTGACTCATATTTAGGTAGTCGCGATGGGATAATACTTTTATAACCCGTGGTTTCATTGGAGTTTTCGAACATAGCCATTAAATGCCCTGACGAATTTCGCCAGATAATACCAACATCACCATTGTAAATCCCTAGTTTATGGTGATTTTCAGTAATGAGTATTGGCATGGCGTGGAAAATGCCCTGCTGCGATGTGATCAGTCCGCGTGTTTGAAAATATTGTAAAACTTGCTCATTAATAAATTCAACACCTTGTGGCCCTTTTCGTGTGGCGCATAATATTCTAAATTGATGTAACACAGTAAAAGCTTCACTGATGGAATTACTGCGAAAAAGTGGCATGTAATATTGCCGAATAAAGTCGGCTAAATAGTGGCTATTTTGTTTCTGCTGCGCTGGCGAATTATTTTCAGATTGAACGCTAAGCAGCTGCACTTGTGAATCAGAGGTACGTGTTGTTGACTCAGTTAACAATTGCCAACTGGCTTGAGAGTCACCCGCTATAACGGCTTTCGCTAGCTTGCCAATTCCCCCTTCGCCATCAAAACGTCGGCTTTTCATTAAAAACGTTAAGTGATCAGCGGCGCATTTTTTTGCTGGTACAAATTCAAAACCGGTAACAGCTTTTAAATATTGTGCATTAGCTTTACTAACACCCGGATGAGGCCGTGGAGCAATATCCGCTAAAACATTACCTACAGCAACAGCCGGTAGTTGATCAGCATCGCCTAATAACACTATTTTACAATGTTCGGGTAATGCTCGAAAAATACGTGTTAATAAGGCGAGATCAACCATTGACGCTTCATCAATTAGCAAAAAATCAATCGCTAGTAAGTTATTTTGATGATGACGAAAATTGGGGCTATTCGGAATATAACCTAACAAGCGATGTATAGTTAATGCCTCGGTGGGTATTTGTGCTAAAACCTGCTCATCAATAACACCTGAAAACTGTTGAACCGCTTGTTGTATAGATTCTGATAATCGCTGAGCCGCTTTGCCGGTTGGCGCAACTAACGCATAGCGAGTTTTGTCAGCATTAGTTGGTTGGTTTTCCTGCTTAACCGATTGCTCAAGCATCACTAAGGCCGCTAAGAACTTGGTTACGGTATAAGTTTTTCCTGTACCAGGTCCGCCAGCAATAACACTAAAGTTTTTGTTGATGGCATTAGCTACTGCCACTTTTTGCCAATCAATTTCCTGTTTGCTTTCAACATCGGTTGATGTTTGGGGAAAAAGTAACGTTAATACTTTTTCAATATCCGCGGTTGAATACAATGTATTATTAACTATGCGCTTACGTAATTCTAGATTCACTTCTTGTTCAAATAGGTAATAACGACGTAAATAAAGGTTTTCACCTGACAAAACCAATAACTGATCGTCATTATGAGCAAGCTTGAAATCACTTAACGCGCTTAGTAACTCTGTTAATGTGGGAAACAAATAACCTTGTTTACTGATATTTCCATCAGGATCGCTAGCAAAACCAAAACGTGTATTAGCAATAACAGCTAAAGGTAAACAGGTGTGACCTTGCTGAACACTTTGGCTTAATGCAATAATTGCGTGAAACAATATTTGCTGATGATGGCTTTGTACTGACACATTTTCAGATTGTTGCTCAATAGCGTTTACTAAAGCGCTAGTCACTTCTTGCGCTAAAAAGTAATCAACCGGTAACAGCTCATTAAGTTGTTGCTCAGCTTGTTGAAAATTAGCATAAACAGGATTATTCATTAATTATGCTCACTCGTTTTAGTTGATGACTCTGATATGCTTGCTGTTGTGTTGGCTGAAAACTCAGCACCACTAAATAAGCTATCGAGTTGTTCAAGTAGCTCAGGTAATACTTGAGTAAAATACACTCCGGTTTGCTGGCTATTTTTATTGCTTTGGTTAACACCACAGGGTTGGTCACTCATACCACGTAAATATAAATAAAACACGCCGCCAAAATGTTGCTCCGCTTGATAATCCGGCAGTTGCACTTTCAGATAACGATGTAACGCCAGCGAATAAATAAGGTATTGTAGGTCGTAATAATTACCTTCAATATTGATTAATAAATGTTCTTCTTGATAATCATTAAAACTGTCACCGAGATGACTCGATTTATAATCACAAACATAAAACTTACCATCCGATTGAAAAATTAAATCAATAAAACCATGCATCATGCCTTTGAGCTTTCGATATAAAGGTAAATTAACTTGTGGAGTTGTTACCTCGTTTTGGGCTCGTTCATCACTGCCAACGGTTTTGGGATCAGCCAAAAGATTGCGTTTATGGTTTCGATGATCGGACAGAATATTTGCCAAACCCGCCATATTGGCGTCTAACATTGGAAAATAAAATTCAGTTTCCCGTAAGGTATTTTCTTTAGTTAACGAAGCTAAAGTCAGCCCGTTTTTTCCAGCCAATAAAGGTGTATTAATAACCTCGGTTAACCAAGTCATTAATTCCGACTCGCTAAAGCCATCAAGCAAGTATTGGTATTTAGTTATTGGTCTTTTTAACGCTTCAGGCCAATTGGGTTGGCTAAAATCTAACAGTTCAAAAACGTCATGAAGAAAATTACCGGCTTGTGCGCCTTTGATCATTTGAAAACGCATTAAATGACTTTGCGCTTCCGCCATATCAGCACTTAAGCTGTCGTTGTCGCGATCTGGGGTTGAAATACCGCTATGACTTGTATGGCGAGTTAACGCAGAAAATGAACTTAGCCACCAATCACGCTCAATAATACTGGTAAAAGCAGGCGTTTCAATTATTGTTTGCTGTGTTTTGTTTATAGTTTCATTGGCAATGGCATGGTCCTGCTCTGCTTGCTCAGTTACTGCATTTTTAATTGTGGTCAGTTCGTCTTCTGTGATCGTCTGCAAACCAATCCCATTAGATTGCGCTAAATTTTGTAAAGCCGGTAATAACTGCCCTGCTTGCTGAACTTTTAAGGTACTGCCAATCGGCGATTTATCGGCGTGTTCAAAATCTGTGGTTAACACATAACAGCGCTGCTCGGCACGGGTAATGGCCACATATAATAATCGGATCGTTTCCGCGTGGTTTTCTGCTACCATGGCGGCTTTTGCTTCATCTGAGCCATCAAGGCTTAAGTGCAATTGCTTATTGTGATCATGATATTCAATCAGTTGAATATTTGAATTCCCCAGTTTTAATGGATGTTTATAACGACTGGCAAACGGGATAAACACCACGGGATACTCTAATCCTTTAGAACCATGCTGAGTCACTATTTTGATCAGGTCGTCGTCACTGTCTAAACGCAGTTCCGTTTCGGTAATATTTGCGGCACCTTGAATATGTTGCTCTAACCAAAATAATAATTCGTGTGGCTGATGATGCCGCTGGCTAGCAATTTGTAATAATTCAAACAAATGCAATAAATTGGTTAAAGCACGATCTTGTGCGGCTGATTGAATAACAAAATAGCCATGCATTAGTTTTAACGCCATCGACATAAAACTTTTATTCAGCCAATGTTTACGTAAATCATCAAAAGCAAATTTAAGGTTTTGCCATGCTTGCTCGTCTTGCTGTAATTGATAATAGGCTTTTGCATGATAATTAAATAAGGGAGATGCTATTGCGGCGCTGAACAAATTGTCGTTGTCACAATATAAAATGCCTTTTAATACCTGTGCTAATTGTTGTGCTTCATCACTTTCAAACAGATTACTGCGATCACTTAAATAAACACTGGCCAGGCCCGCTTGTTCAAGGGCTATTTTAATTTGCGCGGCTTCGGTACCATCTCTCACTAATATGGCAATGTTTTGTGCTTGCAATGGCTTGTTAAGAGATGTGGTTAATAATCGGTTAATTTCATGGGCGCACCAGCTCGCCATATCTGCCCGAAAGCTTTGTGGTACTTTTTGGTTATCTCCGCCCTTTTCATGTTCAAAATAAATAAATTGTAACGCTTGAAAGTTATCATTAGCGGCAAGCTCAGGTTTAGCATTTGGGCTAGCTTGTACCGGCAAATAAGGAATGTTATAGCCGAACACTTGCTGTGCACCTTCAGTTTCAAGTGAAGCGCCATAAAATAAGCGGTTGTAACCGGCGATCATATTGGCACTAGAGCGCCAGTTTGTGTCCATTACCCACTGATATTGACATTTTTCTCGTGCCGCAAGATAAGCAAAAACATCGCCGCCCCTAAAACCATAAATGGCTTGTTTAGGATCGCCTATCATAAACACCGCACAATCGTTCTTGTGATTTTGAGCAGATGTGATTTCCAGCTCATCGTCTTCTTTGCTATATAACGCATTTAAAATAGTGAATTGATCGGGATCGGTATCTTGAAATTCGTCAACTAAGGCGACGGGGTAATCCTGGCGAATACGATCGGCAAGTTGCTGGTTACTTGTTAATGCACTTGCTAAATTACTGATCAAATCATCAAAGCCAAGTACGTTAACTTGCTGCTTTTGAAGGCGAATTTTATCACGAATTTGATAAACCAAGGTTCGCACTAACGCAAAGGCTTTAGCCTTTTTTATACTTTTAGCAAACTTTTCGTAACTTGTTTTAACCGCTTTTACCGGCTCAAATACCGCTAGTAATTCTGCTTTCTGCGGTGAGCGCGCATAACGGGTGCCATTAAAAAAAGCGGTCGGCATTTTGCCATGTGTTTCTTCAATGCCGATTAACTCATCTGATGTTAGACCTGATGACAACGAGCTATATAATGACGATAGCCAAGCGTGTAACTCGTTGAACTCGGCAATACGTTCCGTTTGCTTAGCATTTTTTTGGCTATCAATTAACACTTGGTAAATCAGTGATTTATTATCATTAACACTTTTTATGGCCAATTGAACTTCTTGGCCAAAGTTTTCGCAAATAACGGCTTCTGATAACACATCTAGCACACTACGTTGATAAATGGCTTTGGCAAAAGCTGAAATAAAACTGTCGGGTGTTTGCCAAAATTCACTTAGCAATAAAAAGGCTTGCGGCTGATCGCTGGCTAAAATGCGGTAGCAATCTTGGGTGGCCTGCTGAACAATATCGGATAAGTCTGTTTCTAAGCTGGCATCAAAGGCCATTTTAGTGGCAAAAGCATGCTCGGTTAACACGCGCTGACAAAAACCATGAATGGTAAAAATAGCCGCTTCATCCAAAAATAATAGCGCTTTTTTTAATAAAAATTGTGCTTCTTCGTTTGATACGGTTTCGGCAATAGCTTGATAAAATACATCGCTTTGTATTAACTGAGGCCAATCCGCGAGGGCTTGTCGTATGGTGCTGTCAATACGACCTTTTAATTCTTGAGTCGCATCTTTAGTAAAGGTCATAACCAGTATTTTTTCTACCGGTAATTTTCGCTCTAGCAGCATTCTTAAATATATACGCGTAATATTAAAGGTTTTACCAGTACCCGCACTCGCTTCAATTAAGTGTTTACCACTGAGATTAATACGATGGGCGACGAGATTTTGAGAGACTAAATTTTGGCTCATTTCTTTTTCACCACCGCTGAAAATAAAGGGAAATATAAAGTTTCAAGTACGTTTTGATAATCTGAGAACTCAGGTACTTTCGGCCAAAAATAGCGTATGTAAGGATCATTACCTAACGGCGCAGGTAAATTGTTATCTTGCCAATAAAGTTCAAATTCAGTTTGCTCAAATGGCTTATTTTTAACCCGCTTGCTAACATAAGTTTCACCTAAGGCAGCATTGAGTAATAAGGCTTGTTGCTGCCCTTTTAAGTAAGCCAATAATAATTCAGATAATAACGTCTGACTTGATGAATAAGCATTCACTTGGTATTGAATAACTTTTTGCGCCTTAGTATCAAAGTACACGCCTTGGACACCGTTAATATTGGCTAACTGTGTTGATTCACACGCTGACTCACCATTAAGCGCGATTAACTGATGCTCTTGCAATATTAGTTGATAAAGCGCCATGGTTAACAAGTCTTTCGCTTTTGCTGTACTACTACGAAATACCACAACATGCTGACCTAACACAGGCATGCGGCAAGTTAAATTAACGGTTAGTTTTGATTTATTTGTTAAACCCGCTTGGGCATCTTGATTGTTAATCGGTATATCATCAAGGATTATTGGTAATGTGACATCATGGTAAATTAGGTTAATACCCTGCTGATCGGTAAGCTGCTGTTCATGATTAAAATCAAGCGCTTGCAGTGCCTGAGCAAAAACTTGGCTGTCTTGCTGCCAGCGTGTTAATAATTCTGGCGTTGACGGTAATTCGGGAAGTTCACCGCTTAATTGGTTGATCTGATTTAACTGGTTTAGCTTATTTTGTTTATCATCAGCTAATAGTTGGCAATCTAAAGCAATGTCTAATGCGGCTTGGCGATATAAATAGCTACTCAGTGGATTTGGCGTAAAAGGTTCATGATCAGACAGTTGCTGTTCGTAACGACGAAACGATAAATCAAGTTGCTGCTCTGCAAAACATTTAGCCGGATGAACAAAAAACTGAATAAGTTGCTCAAACGTTAAGTTCAAGGTTTGTTCGCTATGAGTTGTAGGAGTTTCTTGAACTTGTTGCTTAATAGCAAGCGGCTCAGGCGTATGTTGCGCTTGCCCACGATTGACAAGTTCCAACCATTTTAGATCAAAGCCCGGCCATTTACCTTGATAATTTTTCTCACTAAATGCCTGCATCGGTAATTGACGAATATGACAATTGGGCTGATCTAATTGACATTGCCAACCATAAGCATCAGTTAAATAAGCAAACAATTCTTTTAATACTAACGAGGGCTGTTTTTCGCTGTTATTTTTAATATTTCGCCCTTGGTAACTTAGATATAAAGCTTGTCTGGCAGAAATAAGTGCTTCTAAAAATAAGTATCTATCATCACCACGACGCGATCGATCACCAATGCGACTGGGTGTTTGTTGCATAAGATCAAACGCTTGTGGTTTACGCTGACGCGGAAAGTCACCATCGTTTAATCCTAAAACCGCAATCACTTTAAATGGAATACTGCGCATCGGTAACATAGAGCAAAAAGTAACTTGGCCAACCATAAATTGTCGACCAGGATCTGGCTGGCTAAAGTGATGATTTAAAAACTCTTGCACAATCGCTAATGAAACGCCATTAACAAACTGCGCTTCTTGGCTATATTCTACTAATTGTTCTATCGCTTGATGAATAATATCAATAGCATCTGAGCCGGTATCAGCAAAACAATTATCAACTAGCTGATGTAAATATTGCTGCCATTGCAATGGCGTACGAGTTTGATTTAAACGCTGGGCATAATGTTGTAATTGCTCTAATACTAACATCAGTTGGCCCAGCAAAATGGCATCACTACCTTCAATAGTTGATAGCAAAAACTGCTCTTGCTGCAAAGCATCATGATCGGCAAAAGCAAAACCACGCATTAAGCGAGAAAGCCCTTGTTGCCAAGTAAATTGTGATGACGCCTCGGTTGTGCTTAATACTTGGGCTTTGTGAGCTTTATCTAAGCCCCAATGAATGTTCGCTTGTGCTAACCAAGCACTGATTTTATCTAATTCATCATCAGTAAAATTAAACTTAGCTTGCACCGCATTTAATCGTAAAAAGCCCAATAACTGGCTAACTTGAAAACGACTATCCGGTAAAGATAATAAATCAACAAACGCGGCTACTAATGGCTCCGCATCTTTACTAACCCGATCGGCAATTGAACAAGGCAAAGGTGGAATATTATTAGCTAACTCTTGCCAACCACGCGCAAATACCGCATCAACATACGGCGCATATTGCTCTATTTGTGGACACATCACCAAAACATCTTTCGGCGTTAAACTGTGATCTTGGTTAAATTGATGTAATAACCAATCATGTAATCCTTGAACTTCTCTTAGCGGACTATGGGCACTAGTGATGGTGATCGAATCATCAATTACCTGCTGCGGCGTTTGACGAGCATCGTGTAAGGTTAAAATGTCGTGCTGAAGCGCAGATAATATTGACGGTGTTTGTGCCTGCACATTACTCGTTAGTTCAGCATTATCTAGCTCACTATTAGCTTGCTCAAAAACGTCAAATTGATAGGTACTATAACCTTGTAGCAAGGCTAAAAATTCTCGTCCTTGTTGTCCTAAATTAGCTAATAACGGATTGCCAATGTCATGGTGAAAATCATCAAAACCTTGTGTCCAATCATCAATTTGTTTAAACACTTGTTTTTCACTTTTAATATCGCCCCAATAATCAGCACAGGGGTTTAAGTGAAAAAAGTGTACTTGGGTATATTCACTTAATTGATGAATAAACTCTAGCCACATCGGCGCCATTGCATTAATACCAAAGAAACAAATGCGTTTTGGCAGATGAGGTTGATAGTCAGCTAAATTTTGGCACGCCTGCTTGATTAAAGTTTCTGGGTTATAAGCGCTTTCTGCTTGTAATAACGACCAAAGTTTAGCCTGCCAAGTTAACACCGTTAAAACATCACCTGACAATGTTGATGGATCATTTTGTGAATGAAGGTTTGGCTCTGATATTGAAAAATCTCCTGCTTGCCAACGGTGTAACCAATCAGGACGGAAAATTAAATACTGTTCAAATAAATCGGCTAGTTGCACTGCCAGTTGATATTGTTTTAGATCATCAATATTTGCTACTGGCTTAATTTGTTCAGGTGTTGTTTTGGCTTGTGCTGACGATGAAAAATAACTGACAACAGTGGCAAAATCGGTATCTTTTAATACCTGGTCTGTTTGTAATAAGCGATATATACGCCAACTTAATACTTCTCTTGAATAGGGTGATTGATCTGGTACAACTTCTTTACTAGCAACGCTTCTAGCAAGTTTCCATAAAAACTGAGCTGGTAACGCGTAATCAATATTCATACTAATGCCGCGAGTATTAGCGACGGACACGTTAAGCCAGTGTTGCATGCCAGCATTTTGAACAACAATGACTTCTTTTTCAAAAATAGGTAATGGTGAAACTTGTTGAACTTTATTTAAAAGCTCTAACAAATATTCCATTTTGTTAGCGGGATAGAGGTAAATCAAGAGCAAGCCAAATGACAAATTTCAGTAACGAAATTACATCATATTGGCCGGCACAAAACTAGTTAAAAAAAGAAAACTTATTACAATTAAAGCTAACTCTAAGAAATGAAATCGATATGTCGTTGATAAAAATCACCGATGATAGGCAAGGTATATTTATGACCAATAATGGCACTGTAAAGACCGTAACACCAAGCAGCAATTAAAAAGAGATTAATTATCCACCCCACTAAAGGAACAAATGCTAAGATCATAGCAGTGACAAACAATCCTAACGATTGCCGTAAATGAAAACGCGCTAAAGGGTCTTTATCTTTGCCATGCAAAACAAGTGCAATAAGCCAACCGACAATGGTCATATAACTTAAAATGGCAATAAATTTGGTGCGATCATTCGATGTAAGCTGCTCACTAACCTGCATAATGCTCTCCCTATTTAATCACTACCTATTCTTTAGTAGTTAAGTTAATTCTAGTAAGCAAACATTACATCAGCAAACCTAATTACAATTTATTATCAGAAAATTAAAACGGTAACTTATACCAATCCGTATAAGAAAATGATCGCTTAGCGAGAATTTAAAGGCTTAGAGGCAAGGCATGAAGAGAATGGTATTAGCTATATTTTGCTAAAATTTTCGCTAAATCATCAGGTAAAGGCATGGTTTTAAAGGCGCTGACATTGGTACCACCAGTATTCCCTACTGGTACCCAAAGCTTAGAAAAAACCAACGCGGCAAGCATTCTTAATGCTTGCCCTAACATAGCAGTAAACTTTTGTTGTTTTACTGCTATTTTAAACATCCACCAATGACTTAGTAGATGCGCTTTGGTATTTTTTTGGCCAAGAATATGCGCTCTTTCTAAATGGGAAAAAGCGAGTTCAAAAGCGCCATCGTTATAAGCCGTTGACGCTTTTAACATTTCAATTGAATAATACTTGGCTAATTTTTTATGCATGTAACTTTTATCTCGCTACCGGTTCAAACAATTGCAATAAAGCCGTAACCGGATGGATCGGTTTGTATTTTTCAAAGCGTTTAACTTGGCTACGACATGAAAAACCAGTGGCTAAAATTTGCGATCGGTCATGTTTATCAAGTTGTGGTTGCCAACTCATTTCATACAAGGCTTTTGAGTTTTCGTAATTTGACACTTCATGACCATAAGTACCAGCCATACCACAACAACCGGTTGGTATTTTACCGAGCGATAAACCAAAGGTAGTAAAAATATCACACCATTGGTCTTCACTTTTCGCTAACATGGTTTTTTCAGTACAGTGGGCAAATAATTTATAATCGATACTTTCTTTAGCATCACTATTGTTAATTTGCTGCTGAATATCATCACGGGAAAATTTATCTTTATTGGCAAATAACCATTCATGGCTTAATAAAACATTAAAATCACCACGTTTGTCTTTTAAAATTTGTTTATATTCATCGCGATAACATAACACTAATGAGGCATCTAAGCCCACCATCGGAATATTTAACTCGGCAATGTTATTTAAAAACTGGGCAGTATTTTTTGCCGTTTTAGCAAACTTCGCTAAAAAGCCTTTCACATGTTGGGCTTTACCATTAGGTTTAAATGGCAGTAATACCGGTTTAAATCCTAAACGATTAATTAATGCCATAAAGTCAGCAACCGTTTCAGCTTCATAAAAAGAAGTGAATGGGTCTTGCACAATAAACACAAACTCGTCACGCTCAACTTGTGGTAATTGGCTAAAATAACTTAAATCAAATTCATCGTAACAAGCTTGATCAGTAATTTCTTTTAAGGTTGGTGATGATAACAACGGCGTGTCACGATAACCTATAGTCTTACGCGAAAAGCTTTCGTAAACATTACTTGCTAACACACTATTAATTAATTTAGGCGCTTTTGCCATTAATGGCGCTAAAGTTTCAACATTTGCCACTAAATGATCTTTCATTGGACGGGCATAACGCGAATGATAAAGGTTGATAAATCGCGCTCTAAAATCTGGCACATCCACTTTAATTGGGCATTGGCTAGCGCATGCTTTACAAGCTAAACAACCTTGCATCGCTTCCATTACTTCATGAGAAAAATCATCGTCGTGTTGTTTGTTTAAAGTATAGTTAAGCGAATATTTAACCTTATCCACCAAACGTTTTACTGACCAACCTTGAATTTTATTTTCTAACGCTAATACATCAACGCCTTGGTTTTGTAATAAACGTAACCACTCTCGCATCAAGCCAGCTCTACCTTTTGGCGAATGACGACGGTCACGCGTAACCTTACTTGAAGGACACATAGGGCTAGTAGCGTCATAATTAAAACATAAGCCGTTACCATTACAGTCAAGCGCAGAAGAAAAAGAGTCTTTAACATTAACCGGAATTTGACGGTCGAAAAAACCACGTTTTTGGTCGTCAACCGAAACCAGTTTTTCATCTGAATCAATGGGAGTACAGATTTTTCCTGGGTTCATTTTATTAAAGGGGTCAAAAGCCGTTTTAATTTTTCTAAGCTCATTAAACAGCTCTTCGCCAAAAAATTCAGGGCTATATTCACTACGGTAACCTTTACCGTGTTCACCCCACATTAAACCGCCATATTTAGCAGTTAAGGTAACGACTTTGTCTGAAATTTCACGTAAGAGTTTTTCTTGTTCAGGATCACACATATCAAGTGCTGGGCGCACATGTAACACACCTGCATCAACATGCCCAAACATACCATATTGCAAACCGTAACCGTCTAATAACTCACGAAACTCAACAATATAATCGGCTAAGTTTTCTGGTGGTACCGCCGTGTCTTCAGCAAACGCTAACGGTTTTTGTGCCCCTTGTGTATTACCTAATAAGCCCACAGCTTTTTTGCGCATGGCATAAAGTTTACCAATGCTAGCTAAATCGGAAGTTACTTGATAGCCAATCACCCCTTTATTGGCGGCAATTTCTTCGTCTAATAATTCAGTCAGCTCAGCTACCTGAGTGCTGATTTCTTCCTCGCTTTCACTGTTGTATTCAACCATATTGATGCCATCCATCACTTGGCCTTCAACTTCGGTGATCATGTCACTGACGGAATGCCAAACAATGTCTTTTTTCGCTAGGTTTAATACTTTTGAATCTATGGTTTCTACTGACGTTGCTTTCGCCGAGACTAAAAAAGGCGAATGACGTAAGGCTGAATCAAAACTGTCGTATTTAATATTAATAATGGTTTTATGTTTAGCAATTGGCGTAACATTCAGTTTTGCTTCACAGACAAACGCTAATGAGCCTTCAGAGCCTGTGATCACTCGTGATAGGTCAAACTCTGACATATCTTTATTAAATACGTTTTCTAAATCATAACCGGTTAAAAAACGATTTAACCTCGGGAATTTAGCTAAAATTTTATCGCGGTTATCGGTACAGCTTGTTAATACCGCAGCCATAATACGGCCAGTAGAAGAAGCTTCTTTAGATAAGGCTTGTGCTTGGCTTAAACTTAATGGCGCAGTTGATAATAAATCGCCATTTGCTAACACTGACTCCAAACCTAAAACATGATCTGAGGTTTTACCATAAACTAACGAACCTTGGCCGGAAGCATCAGTGTTGATCATACCACCTAAGGTTGCGCGGTTACTGGTTGAACAATCCGGCGAAAAGAAAAAACCATACGGGCGTAAAAAATCATTTAATTGATCTTTAATTACCCCTGCTTGTACCCGTACCCACTTTTCTTCAACATTAATTTCTAAAATGTTGTTCATGTGTTTTGATAAATCAACAACAATGCCTGGCGTTAAACTTTGGCCGTTGGTACCAGTACCGCCACCACGGGCGCTAAACTTTATTTCGTTAAATTCCGCTTGTGAGGCTAATTGACTGATCGCTTGAACATCTTCAATCGACTTAGGATGCACTACCATTTGCGGTAATTGTTGATAAACACTGTTATCGGTAGCAACCGCAAGGCGAGCACTATACTGAAAGTTAATATCACCCGTAAAACTTGTTGCTTGAAGTTTGTTGGCAAATTCTTGATACAAAGGTGACACTGAAAATTGAGGTTCTAACCGCGGTAACATAAAGCTTAATTCTGTTGATGAGGTAAAAAAGTGACAACATTATATCATGGTGATTTCACCTTTTTGTACTGAAATAGCCTCATATTGAGAGTTTTTTCAACATTTGCGCTGACTTTTTATTTATTTATCGCAATTATCTTGATTATGGGTAGGCGTTTAGTTAAAAACATTTTACAGTAAGCTTATGTTTTATCCTGTGTTCTTGTTATTTTGAAAATTCAGTTTGTTGATAGTATCGAAAAAATAAATAGAGCCGATTGGCAAGCACTGGTGTCCTCATCATGCCCTTTTATTCAATACGATTATTTTTTCGCACTTGAAAATAGCCGCTCTGCCTGTGTTGAACGAGGTTGGCAGCCGCATCATTTGGTAGTAACTGATGAGCATGAACAGCTCCAAGCTATTTTTCCTATGTACATTAAGCAGCATTCTTGGGGTGAATATGTTTTTGATTGGGCTTGGGCTGAGGCATATGAACGTTATCAACTACCCTATTACCCTAAACTGGTTGCGAGTATTCCTTTTACCCCCGTGCCTTGTGAAAAGTTACTGATAAATAATGTAACGGCGCCACTTAACCTTGAACAGATATTTAATGAACTTAGCCAATATTGCCAAAAGCATGAACTTAACAGCTGGCATAGTTTGTTTATTGCACCGAACCAATTAGCTAACAAGCAAGCACAACACATTGAACCGGCAACCATTGAAGTTGAACCAAGTACATCGTTAGCTGACTATTACCTTCGTCACACTGTGCAATTTCATTGGTTTAATAGAAACTATCAAACTTTTGATGAGTTTTTAGCGGGTTTTACTGCAAGAAAGCGAAAAAACACGAAAAAAGAACGGTTATCAATTGCAAAGCAAGGTTTAAGTATTGAACAATTAACCGGCAAACAGCTAACCCAAAAAGAGCTCGACTACTTTTATTTAGCTTATCAGTTAACCTATTTAAAAAAAGGTCATCAGCCTCATCTTACTTATCAATTTTTTGAGCAAATTTTTAACCACTTTGCTGATAACATACTGTTAGTGGTAGCAAGCCATGAACAACGTCAAGAACGGGTTGCTTGTGCTTTATTTTTTTACGATCAAGATACCTTGTATGGCCGTTATTGGGGCTGTAGTGAACAATTTAACAATTTGCATTTTGAACTCTGTTATTATCAAGGCATAGAGTTTTGTATTCAAAACAATTTAACGCGTTTTAATCCAGGTACACAAGGCGAACATAAAATACAACGAGGCTTTGAACCTGTGTTAACCCATTCTTATCATTGGGTTAAGCATGCTGAATTTAAACCGGCAATTAAAGCGTTTTGCCAGCAAGAATGCCAGCAAATGCAAATTTATCAAAAGCAATGCCAGCAAGCATTACCCTTTAATGCTGAGCATGTAACTAGGCGATAAGTTTAATCATAACTTTTAACTGTTAACCAAGGAACAGTCATGTCATTAAGTTTCTCACAAGCTTGTGAAAATAATAAAGCGCCCATTTTATCGGTTTTAACACAAGCATTTAAAGAGCAAAAACACGTGCTTGAAATAGGCTCAGGTACTGGCCAACATGCAGTTTATTTTGCTGAACACTTACCACAGCTTCATTGGCAAACCAGTGATTTAGACATTAATCACCCAGGGATCAGTGAACGGGTAAAACAAAGTGCTTTAAACAATCTATCTTTACCACTATCCCTTGATTTGAATAAACCTTGGCCAGCATTAGCCCAAAGAATTGATGGTATCTTTACCGCGAATACTTTACATATTGTTAGTTGGGATTTAGTTGAAAAGTTCTTTCAAGGGGTTAACCATAACCTCGCTGAAGGAGGCATTTTATGTATTTATGGGCCGTTTAATTATAACGGAAAGTTTACTAGCGAGAGTAATGCAAACTTTGATTTATGGCTAAAAGATAGGGATAAAAACAGTGGCATCCGAGATATTGAAGCCATCATTAAATTAGCGGATAACGCCGGCTTAGCACTTATCGATGATCATGCAATGCCGGCGAATAATCGCTTATTGACCTTTAAAAATATTTAAGCCTTTATTAGCGCTTTATTACTAACCTCAAAAGTACCAACTAATTGTTGTAGTTTACTTGCCGTAATATCAACTTGATTTGAACTTTGCGCTAACTCTTGAATAGAGTTAGCCATACGGTAAGTTACTTCCATTACTTCATGGGCTGTTTCACCATTTTTGGCACTGTTTTGTTCTATAACTCCGATAACCTCGAACATTTTATCAACAATATTATGTAATTCATTGTTTTCAGAAGACACCGCTTGGGTAAGTTTTAAACTTTCATCAACATCACTAACGCTATGTTCCATAAAACTTACCGCTTGTTGAGTTTCATCTTGTAGGCTTTGGATCATAGTTTGAATATCATTAGCAGCATCAGAAGTACGCGATGCTAATCCACGAACTTCATCGGCGACTACTGAAAACCCTCGGCCATGCTCACCAGCTCGAGCCGCTTCAATAGCCGCATTTAATGCTAATAAATTAGTTTGACGGGTAATGTCGGTGATCACATTAACAATTGTGCCGATATCACTCATCCGCATATCTATTGACTTAACACTATTAGCCGTTTTCTCAACAACATCACGAATTGCTTGTGTGCCTGCTTTAGCATTTTCAAAATTATCTTTGGCCTTTTCAACAACAACAGCCATAGATGTTTTCATTTCTTCGGCGGTATCTGCAGCATGCAAAATAACTTCTCGTTGCTGTTCAATTAACCCGTTCATCACTTTCATGGCATCATGTACTTGGCTAGAACTTGCATGTGCTTCTTCATTGCGTTGCAGCATGACTTCGTTAGTCCCTTTTACATTATGCGAGGCATGAATAACTTGCCCAACAATACCATCTAAATTATCAATAAAACTATTCACCCAACGGCTCATATCGCCAGTTTCATCATGTTTTATCGTACTTGGATCAAGACGCTGAGTTAAGTTTCCCTCACCTTCAGCGATCGTACGAATAACAGAGGTCATTTTATTTAATCGTTTTGAAACTTTATTGGTACCCAAAGCAGAAAAAGCAAAACAACTAAGAAAAACCAGAAATGCTGAAATCGAGCTAACAACAATTGGCGATAGATCAGTAAAATAACTTAACGCATTATTAGTTGCTAATAACCCAGTAACAAAAATCAAATAAATTTTAACTAAACTCAAATTAATCGAGCGTCGACGATACACTTCTTCCAAATCACCTTCACACATCATTCCCCATTTATCTAATGAACCAGGAAGGCTAAAAGTGGTTCCTTTACCGATAACTGGTATATGACGGTAATCAGAATAACCTGGATAAGTTACAAAAAGATTATGGCCATGCTTGATGGTTTCTCTAACGCCAGGATGAAGTTCACCAGTGGCGGGATCAGTAAAGCGAATTTCAAACTCAGTATGTTTTTTAATTTTTACTTCACCATAATCGGTACTAACGCCTGATTTTAAATTTTCACCATGGCTAAAGGTATTATCTTCAAAGCGTGAGCGTGATAAAGCAATGCCCGGTTGTATACTCGGATCAAATTTAGAATCCACCATAAACAAATAATTATCACCTGATTCTTGGTAGATATGTCCTGCTTCTCGCTGAATTAAATCTCCAAGCACATCATTAGGTACACGACCACATAAATAACCTTGTAGCTCATCACCATTAAATAATGGTAAATAAAACATCAAAGTAACTTCATCATGAAATTTTGATGTTGAAGCGCCAATCGTTAAAGTATCAGGATCAACATAAGGCCCATGTAAAAACCGGCCATTGCTGGCTTGCTCACGAGCACGAGTATGAGGTGATTGTTTACCGATTGATCTTGTTGCTGTTGAATGTGTTACTAATCCATGCGTATTTAAGATAAATAACTCAGAAAAGTCAGGCGCATCATTTAATTTATTCTTTAAAAAAACATCGCAGTGATTAAATTGATTATTCAGTAAAATATTAGCTAAAGCTGATAAATGATCCCAATGATTTTCTGTCCATTGTTGTAATAATTTGATGCGTGTTGCAGCAATGCCTTCAAACGTTTGTTCTACAGAATGATAGCGTGAACGATTAACAAAACATGACCAAGCTAAAGAAAACTTACCATTGGCGCCAAACCAAGGTAACCATCGGCGTTCTTTTGAGGTTAAATTCATTGAAAGGCTTTTTAACTGCATAGTGATACCCTTGATGTCATGTTTAATTAATTGCTAGCGTTGAAGGTGACTTAACTGATTAAGTTAAGCAATTTAAACACCAGAAATTAACCTTTGACAAAAACTAAAATTACTTTTTTAAAACATCTTTAAAACAATAAGTTACAACACAATCATAAGTAAATATTTAGGTCTTATTACAACTTTCATAAAGCACAAATTTGGTGCGCACCTAACGCAAACAAATGAATCACCAAAACAGTGCAACAATAAGAAGGTAAAACAAATAAAAAACGAACACAAAAACACACCAAATTAGTGCAAATCAGCTATTGATACTAGAGCGTGTTGACCTTTCAAGTATAATTTTTGTTCTAACTGAGCGCTTTCAGAACAAGGCGCGAGGGATGTAATATAGTTATTATCGACAACTGCTCCTGCCTTGATCTAATTTTTTTATTGAAGATGAACTTAAAAAGAGATGATAAATATTGAATTTATAATAAGAAATTACGATAGAATTTGAGTCTGTTAAAACAAAAAAGGATGGCGTTTAGGCCATCCTTTTTATTAGGGTCTGTTTATCTTTGTTTAATAATTCAGCTGAGAGATAAAATCGTTTTAATCAAGGCTGAAATTATGTCGTTTAGTCATCTAAACCAATAATTTTTAACGCCGAGTAAAGCGATTTTAGCCT
>NZ_JBQMWH010000026.1:0-19870 GCF_053470345.1 Thalassotalea agariperforans
TAGAAATAAGTGTTGGTGAGACATCAGCATCATACATTTCTTTGAACGTTGCGACGATATCTCGCGTTGTCATACCTTTGGAATACAGGTATAAAATCTTGTCATCCATCGAAGTAAAACGGGTTTGATTTTTCTTAACGAGCTGAGGCTCAAAACTGGAGTCTCTGTCACGAGGTGCGTCTAAATCAACCTCGCCATCTTCTGTACGAATGGTTTTAGGTGAATAACCATTACGGTAATTCTGATGCTCAGATTGTTCATGGCGGGCATAACCAAGGTGTTCGTCTAATTCAGCGTTAAGTGCTGCTTCAACCGTTACCTTAGTTAGCATTTTACGAAAGTCAGTTAAGTCTGCTTCGGTTTTAATCGATTTAGCGGCTTGCTTCGCAAACGCTTCAAGTGCTTTCTTATTCATAGTCTGCCTATCCTAAACCCTACATGGGTATTAATGATAGGCAGTTACACAGATTTTGTTACAGGGTCTTCAAATCTAACGACTATAAATAAAAACACTAGCTTATTGTAAAGTTTTTTCAGCCAATACTTTTTACTTTATTTCCAGTCTAACTCGTTTTTATAAAATTCAGGATTAGTGGATAAATAAGCTGCCTTTAATTTTTCCAAATCTGCTGTATCCACTTGTGTTATCCACTTTTTAATCATCGCTTTAGAGTTTCTCTGTGTGTCGTATGTGCCTGCCCTATATGTTTTATTATTTGCTCGCGTGGAAGCACTGATATCTTGCTCAATTGCGCTAGTTAAAGGTAGTTCGGAAAATTTAAATATTTTTTCAAACTCTTCTTTTGGGTTCTCACATAACTTCTCATAACTGACAAGGAGTTTATCATCATAATCTTTCAATGTTTGACAGACTAATTTTTGCTGGATACCTTGAAACTTGCCAAAGCTCTCCCAAAATCCGGAAACAGATGCTGTATTATAGTTTTCATCGAATTGCCTTCTTTGATCAGGTGAAAACTTTCCCTCAAAAGCATCTCTAGCCCAACCACTTGCATAATGACTATTAGCAATCGCTGCTGGGTGCCTATACAAATAAATCACCTTGGGTTTGTACTTATCTAAGATATACTCCAAAATTAGTGGGTTAACTTCTTTGATCACTCTCTTTTTATTTAGGGTATTTGAAAACCATTGTTTGGGTTTAGCAATCACCGATGAAGTAAAATTTGGGTGCTTAGTAAAGGTTGTTTCTATTAAATCGAGATAGTTTTGTTTAGTTTTAATTGACGCTATTGAATCAATTGTAAAGACCGACTGACCTTCAGGGTTCTTTAACAAATAAGTACGCGTTATTGGCTCTCTAAGGTATAACGCTCTTTCCCCACTTCCTAAGACTTTTCCTACCCAGCTAGAACCGCTTCTTGGCAAACTTACCACTAAGATAGGTTTAGCTTCGTTTAAAAAATCCTTATATTTACAGAAAATAAATTTAGGATTGTTGATTAAAAACCAACATCTCAATATAAAAAATTTATACTGAGGCGGAATACGTTTATATAGAAGTTCTTTTATATTCATCATATTATTTAATGTTTAGCTTCGGTCATTAATTCTATTGTACTATTCCATTTTTGCATGACTATGTGTTCATCAAAGTTTGCAATACTCGGTAATTTTTCATGAGGCTTTGCATAATTGAGTTGATATATAATTTCTTCTGTTAAACATTGCTCTGTAGCAGAAAGTGGTTCCTGGTAATTTCTATTTTCCCCATCTAATCGAGGAATAATAGACCCCCCTGCTAGTCGATGGGCTTTTAGCAACTGAGGAGAGTTAAGGTTATACCCTAGAATTTCCCTTGGCCCACTCATACAGTCCGTAGTTACTACTTTTGCCCCTATCGCTACGGCTTCCAATAAAGCATTTGCAATGCCCTCCCACAGAGACGGAAAAGCAAAAACGTCACACTTATCAACTATTGCGAAGGGGTTTTTTTCATAGTTAAAAATTTTGCAGTGGTTATCTAGCTGAAACTCGTTTATTAGATTATCTAAGCTAGATTTCAAAGGGCCTTCACCTAATATAAGTAAAACAGCTTCCGGTTCTGATTTGAGAACAAATTTGAACGCTCTAATAAGGTGATGCAGACCTTTTTGTTCGTTTAACCTACCGACAGTGATCACACTTTTTTTATTGGTGATAAAATTAATAATTTGTTTGTTCTGTATCGACTGCTTTGCGAGTTGACTAAATTTTGATAAAGGCTGTGGATTATATATCGTTTTGATTTTATCTTTATCCAGCTTTAAATTATGAATAAGCTGTTCCTGTAATTGCTCTGCCACAACAACGATAACATCGGCTCTTCTATAAAAAAAACCTAAAACAACATAAATACATTTTTTTATAAAGGGTGACTTATGGCTATATTGTGCGTCTAAATTATTCCTAACGCTAACAACACTTTTAATATTTAATAGCTTACAAATAATTATGTTCGCTACGTTACTTCTCTCTAAAAATGAAATAGATACGTCTGGCCTAATTTTACGAAAATGCGATGCTAGAAAAAATAACCAACAAAAAAAATTATAGAACTTTGATATTTTTATTTTTTCATCAAACCCTTTATATACATGTAGGTCAATATCACTAAGGTCATAATTACTCAAGCTTTGAGAATCTATAGCTGGGAAAAGATGGCAATTGTAGGACTCACTAAAATAGTTAGCGAGTCGTATGATCATTTTTTCAGCTCCACCTGTTTCTATTTGATCGATAAGAAATGTAATATTATTTTTCATAATCTTATCTAGCCTTTAAATAACCGTAAATATAAAATGGCGCTAAAGCCACTAAAGCTAAATAATCCCATACGGTATACTTACCTTTGTTACTCGGGTTAGGAGCGCCACCACGTTTAGCACTTGCCATACCTTGATAATACATACGTGTGGCTATCCAGCTGAATTTAATGCGCTCAGGTAATACTTGGTGCTGAACCAACGCACTGCCTTGGTATAATATTTTAAAGCCATTAGCCGTAGCATCATGGCATAGTTTGCTTTCTTCACCACTGTACAACTTACCTTCTCGACGACCTAAGTTTTCATCAAAATTAGCGAGCTTTCCTAAACGCGCTTTGTTTAAGCCAAAATTAGCACCTACAACACGTGAAACTTCTATGGTTTTTTCTCCCAAATCAAGCATGGAATATTGATCAAGCACAACTTGTGATTTCTGAATAAATGAAGGGGTTTTATGCCATTTGGGGATGATTTTCCCCCCCGCTATTCCTACATTTTCTTGCGACAACGCTTCACTTAACTTTTCAGCCCAATCAGGAGCGGCAATAGCATCCGTGTCTATGTAAAGTAGAATGTCCGTTTCACAAAGTTTTATAGCTTCATTGCGTGCATACGATAAACTTTTAGCAGGGATCGTATGGTAGTCAAACGTTATATTTTCATTTGTTAATTGCTTACAAAGCAATGCTGTTTCTGCGTTGTTTTGTTGATCTAACATTAATACACGAGCGGTAATGTTTTTTTGTAACGCTAACGACTCTAATGTTTCCGCGAGTAGCCAGTTAGGCTCAGCGTATCGAGTTAACGTAATGGTAATTGGTAAAGTCATAAAAATTATTCACTTTTGTCCGACAAACTCATGAGTTCGTCGCAAAATTTTTGCCAAGTAAAAAGCGCGGTTAATGCTTGTGTATTTTCAGAAAAATTAACCGTATTTCTTAATTTTACAAATGCCGTTATAGCCTCAGCTATATCATCGCTACTTTGCCCTGCAGCAATAATACCAGTTTCGTTATGACTTATAACTTCATGAAAAGCTGGTAAATTTGAGCATATTACTGGTGTTTTATAATGGTAAGCTAACGGTATAACACCTGTTCCTGTCATACTACGATAAGGCAGTATTACAACATCAGCTCGTGTAAAGTAATTAGCAGCATCCTCATCTGATGCATACTGAATAACTGTTTCAATATTATCGACTAAACCCAATGCATTAATTTGTTCTTGGTATTTGTCCCAACTTCCCCAGCATTCTCCAACAATAGTAAGTTTAAAACTGTCTTTATTAAGTTTCGCTACTGCATCTATTAATATATCAAGCCCTTTGTAATCACGAATAATGCCAAAAAAAAGCAACTCTAAAGGTGCTCGTTTTTCAAATAACTGAGTAGGTTTGGGATATTGATCAAAAATAGGGTGTGGGCTCACGGCTATATTTGCTTGCGGTAGTTCTTCCTTAATTTGCGAAGCAAGTGCTTGGTTATGCGATAAAAAATTATCACTACTTTTTAATTGATAACGCATTAATGCGTTTTTTAAACCGCCAGCTTCGTGATCAAATGCGTTATGCACTATTGTGATCACTTCAATGCTAGCATTTTTACAACGCCTGGCAATGTACCCTAAACAAGGCGCCACAAAAAAGGTCCACGCTGGAATAACTACAACGTCAGTATTATTGGCTTTTAGTTGCTTAATTACCTTTAACCAAGATAAAGGATTAACTGTGTCAATTAAAAAGCAACAATCTATATCTTTAGGCGCTTGGCTAGTACTGTCCTTGTCATCGGTTCCAGGAAATAACATCGCTGGATACAAACGTTTAAAAGAGTAAACAGTTAAGTCTATATCGTCACGATGATGTAAATTAATCGCAACTTGTGTTGAATGTTTAGCAACGCCACTACGATATGGCTCTATTGGCGCTAACATAGCCACTTGTAATGGTTTTTTAGAGACCACAACTTATCCTTTTAGCTATTATTGTTTTTGTTATGCTTTTTTTCTTCACTGAGCTCTAATTCAATTCGCCTAACTTTTTCAAGCGTTTGCTCAATTAAATGTCGATTAAAGTTCATTAAGTCGGCAAGTAGCGCAATTAAAAAAGACACAAAACCTAATATAGTAAAGGTGCCACCCAGTATTAACGATTGAATGTGACCACTACCATCGCCGGTAAAGTAAAAATACAAAAAGCGGATAATAGGAATAATACCCAATATTGAAAGCGTAGCACCTATAAAGAAAAACACTCTTAACGGTTGATACATAGCATACATACGTATAATCGTAGTTAGTTGTCGCTCAATAAACTTAGGTATACTGCTAAATAAACGTGACTCACGTGTTTTTTCATTAGTTTCAACCGGTACAGAAGCCACTGACATGTGCTTTTTACCGGCTTGAATAAGCACTTCAATGGTATAACTAAAAGGCGATACTATATTTAACTGTAAGGCTGCATCACGGCTGTATGCTCTAAAACCACTCACTGCGTCAGGTACTTTTACGCCTGAAAGTGCTTTAACAACATAACTACCTACTTTTTGTAGAAGTTTTTTAAGTGGTGAAAAATGCGCTACTTTACTGGTATTACGATCACCAACTACAACATCTGCTTTACCATCTAAAATAGGTTGAATTAACTTTGGAATGTCCCAGCCCGCATATTGATTGTCGCCATCGGTATTTACCACAATGTCAGCACCAAGATGCAAACAGGCATTTATACCCGTTCTAAACGTTCTAGCTAAACCACGATTATTTTTATTAATAATAATGTGATCAACACCTAGTTCTTTAGCTACTTCTATTGTTCTATCTGTTGAGCCATCATCAATGATCATTATTTCTACACTATCTATTCCTTCAATTTTTTTAGGAATATCATGATAAGTAGCTGGTAAGGTTTCTTCTTCATTGTAGCAGGGGATTTGTACAATTAATTTCATTAATAGTCCTTATTAACCGCTCGTTTTATATGATCTATATTCTCATATAATATCTTTTTTACATGACAGATACATGTTTTTATTTTGAATACTGTACTTATTAATTTGTCTGTCATTAATAATAAATATAATGTTAAGCCACATATAAACAGCAATAAATATTCATTTCAACACACATTGCATATTTATTTTTTTTTAACTACTCATTAAACGCTTATATAAACATACTTTGTGATTTTACATCAGCTATGAATACGGTATGATTTCATGCGTATTTTAGAAAATATCGGTTTTATAGTAACTTATATACAGTTTCTTTATCTATATAACAACTCACATCAATAGAGATAACCTTTGAATATATTAATGATCGCTCAACGCATTCCCTATCCGGCTAATAAAGGGGAAAAAATTCGTTCATTTAATCAAGCTAAGTTTTTAGCTGATCTTGGTCATCACATTCATGTGATTTCCCCAATTGAAGATGAAAGCGAAGCTGCTTACGTTGAGCAATTAGCTAAGTTACCGAATTTTTCTTGTGAATATGCTCCTCTGCCTAGCAAACCTTATAGGTTACTAGCGGGGCTAATGAAAAATGAATCATTAAGTGTCGCTAACTTTTACTGTACTCAATTACAAAAGTTGATTGATAAAGCCTTAACTGAACAAGTATTTGATGCCATTATTTGTACTAGCTCTGCGGTTGCTAAATATGTATTTAACAGCAAAGTATTAAATACACTATCTAAAAAGCCCAAATTGCTGATGGACTATATGGATTTAGATTCGGATAAATGGCAGCAATATGCAGATAAAACTGCTTGGCCAATGAAGCTTATTTATCAGCGCGAAGCTAAATTAATCTCGCAGTACGAGCTAAAAATTCAGCAAAATTTTGATGCTTGTGTTTTTATTGCTGATGCAGAAGTTAACTTATTCAAAAAAGCTGCTGGCAATATTACTAATGTTCATACCTTAGGTAATGGCATGAATACAGAAGAGTTTTACCCCGCAGAAGCTCCGACAAATAATGAAGCACCTAAGTTTATTTTTACTGGCGTGATGGACTACAAACCTAATGTTGATGCGGTAATTTGGTTTGTTGAACAGTGTTGGCAAACTATTATTAGCACTTACCCAAAAGCAGAATTTATTATTGCCGGTATGAATCCAAATGCTGCGGTATTGAATTTGAAAAAATACCCAGGCATTACGATTACTGGTTTTGTTGATGAAATATTACCTTATTATCATCAAGCTGATTATTTTATTGCACCATTCAGGTTAGCCCGCGGTGTGCAAAATAAGGTATTGCAAGCCTTTGCTTGTGGTTTGCCGGTAATTTCAACCCCTATGGGAGCGGAAGGTATTGATTGTGTCAATGGCGAACATATTTTACTCGCTAACACACCTAAAGAATTTTTACAGCAACTGCAGCTATTAGAAAAACAGCCAAGCTTAAAGCAAACCATAAAAGATAATGCATTAACCTTGATCTATGATCATTATTCTTGGCAAGGTAAACTTGCTCCATTAAAAGCCTTGCTTGAAAAATAAACATTAAGTCTGAGATAAAATGAAAACGCTGATCAAAGAAGTTATTTTTTTACTGTTTGCCTTAATCGTGCTACCACTAACGCTAATCTACTTAGTGCTAAATTTAATATTAAAAAGTGACAGCCTATTTGCCGCTTTCTCGCAGTTTTTAAGTTTACTTCCTGGGAAAACAGGCTCGTTACTGAGAACCGGTTTTTATCGTTTTACGATGAAGTATTGCCACCCTAATGTGGTCATTGGCTTTGGAACTTTGTTTTCACAACGAAGTACTGCTATTTTAAAAAATACCTATATTGGCCCGCAGTGTAATATTGGTAAATGCCAAATTGGCAAAGACACTCTATTAGGCAGTGGGGTACATATTATGAGTGGTAAAGGTCAGCATAATTTTGATGATTTAAGCACTCCAATTAAAGATCAAGGTGGTTCATTTGAGCAAATTACTATAGGTGATGATTGTTGGTTAGGGAATGGGGCTTTAATCATGGCAAATATCGGCAACCATTGTGTAGTTGCCGCAGGTTCTGTGGTGATTAATGATATACCAGATTATGCGATTGTTGCTGGTAATCCGGCCAAAGTGATAAAGATGCGTAATGCTTAAATTTTTTACCTTTATAAACTTACTGTTAGCCACTGTTTCTTTGCCTTTGATGGCACTTGAAATTGACAGCGAAAAACTTTTTTTATCTCGCTTACAACCCTCTACAAAAGCTACTTCTACAAAGCATACTATTACCGTTAGCAATACAACTGAATTACTAAACGCTGTCAATAAAGCGAACACCCAAGGTGATACCTTAATTTATTTACATGAAGGGCAATATAACCTTAAGCAAACAATATTTATTAAAGCTAACAATATTCATATAGTAAGTTTAAGCCAAAACCCTTTTAATACCGTGATATCAGGCCAAGGAATGCGAGCAACAAAAACGGTTGATAACCTCATTAGAGTATCAGGTGCTAATTTTCAATTAGATGGTGTAACGCTAGAAGAAGTTGGCAATCATTTAATTCAAATTGTAGGTGAAAGTGAAGCAAACAACCCCACTATTCGAAATTCTGTTCTACAAAATGGCTATGAGCAATTATTAAAAGTTACCTACGATAATAAAAAACCGAATGCATATTCATCTAGTGGAATAGTTGAAAATTGCTTGTTTAGATATACCGCAGGCATAGGCCCAAATTATTACATTGGCGGCATTGATGCTCATGGCATAAAAGATTGGGTGATCAATAATAATATCTTCGAAAACATCGCTAGCCCTAGCAGGTATATTGCTGAGCACGCTATTCATATATGGAATAATTCAGCCTATAACGAAGTTTCAAATAACATTATTATTAATTCAGATCGTGGTATTGGTTTTGGTATGTATACCGAAAAAAAAATTAATCATCGTTACGGACATCTCGGTGGCGAAATTCGAAATAACATTATCTATCATGCAGATAATAACCCCCCTTTTGCTGATACAGGCATTATTTTAGAACAAAGTCCTGATACTAATGTGGTAGGTAATATAATATTATTAGAGCATAGTTATCGCTCTGCAATTGAATATCGTTTTACTTCAACGGTTAATGTTTTAATTGCAAAAAACATAACCAATAAAAAAATTCAAAAAAGAAATGGTGCTGAAGCTATTTTGCTAGAAAATATAACCAATAAAAAGCAATCTGAATTAGCATTAAAAGACAAATTAAAGCTATTTTTAAAACATTAACTGGGTTCTGTCTTTATCGCCATACCAATAACATCGTATTGTTGGGTGGGAAATTGTTCAAAAAAGGGTATTTTTCTATTTACCATTTTATTGTTAAGCAACGGCACTAACCATTTAAAATCAGCAACTGCTTCCGCTTCGTCAAATATTGCTTCCGCAGTTAGGCCATCACGCGCTAACGTATCAGGATGAAGCTCTAATAATACAATCACTGTATCGGCTTGTGTAATGGTATTTTGAGCACCTCTGAACACCGCTTTTTCTTGCCCTTCAACATCAATTTTAATGACAATGTTTTTTGATAAATTAATCTGATTTTTGTCTATTAACGAATCTAAACTATAAACTTGAGTTGAACCTTGTTTCAATGGGTCAATATGGCCTTCGTGATCACTGGCTTGTTCGCTTTCAAAATTAAACTGACAAGTACCATCAAAATCAGAAACCGCATAGTTAAATACCTGCGCTGGTAGCTGATGATTATGCTTTAAAATATTAAATGAAGAAGGGTTAGGCTCTAAGGCAATAACCTGCTGTAGCTGTGTACAGTGTTTCTTTACAAGCGCTGAAACTGTACCAATATCAGCTCCTAAATCTATAAAATCAAATGCGGCCATGTTTTGATTAATAAAGTCAGTAAAGGGTAACATTTCTTCTAAATAGTAATTATTAGGGCCAAAGTTTTTCCAAAAACACCATTGATCATAAGGCACATAAAATGCCTGTTGACCAACCTTGTGCTTAATTACAAAGCGTTTAAATAACTTAGCCGTTAATAAATAAAAGCGATATTTGCCTTTTGCTTCATTTAGCTGTAAATAAACAAAAAATTGATTTAGCCATTGAGGGAATTGTTTCATAAATATTATTTGTCGGCTAACGCTTGATACAATGTTGAGCGTATTTCAGGTAAATTTTTCTCAGTCGTGCTAATAAGCTCATCCACCAACATATACTCTTTACTAACAGTTAAAATTATTTTTACACCACTAGCATTTTTCCCTAATAGCATTAAATAAGCTTGGTACAATTTCGTTTTGCTAGCACTATTAAAGTGTTTACCGTTAATTTCATACCAATGCAATAGATAACGTCGTTCACCAAATTGTGACGCTAGCTCAGTAAGGGTAAATGGCTGCTGTGCAATTATTTTATTTTGATGCCCGATTAACGACCACTGTTTATCGCCGTATAAACGATGTTCTGATGAAATAAGCTCACCGCCAACACCGTTGTAATAAGCAATATAAGTCTCAATATTTTTTTTACTACTATTAGGTAAATTTATCATACCCAAAATTTCTTTATCAGCACCTTTAAGTTCAGGCGACCATGCTTTGTTTACATGTACCTGATAAGGTAAGTTATGACTAACTATTCCTTTAGGGCTTGTAAATTCTGGTGTACTAAATTGACTAATATTATAGAGCCAGATTTGCTGCCCTAGTGCTACCAAGATAAAACACACAACCGGTTTTACATTAAAGTTTGATAAAATTAATGACTTCTCTGTTTCATTTTCTTGGCTAGTAGTTTCTGGTTCAGTTACAACTGGGGGTTTTTTGTCTCGAAAGCGCTCACCCAATAGAATAAGAATAAATAAAACAATAGTATAAAACACACCGCCATAAATTAGGTGATCAGCACCAACGGCATATTGCATATCACTTAAATGCCCTGTTAACACAATACCGTACACCCTTAAAGCATTAGCTAAAATAGGTACCAGCACAGACACAACGACAAATATGGCGCGCTTTTTAATACTAGTAAACGAGACATAAGCATATGCAAAGCCAAATACGATAGAACTAATTAAAAAACTAATTCCGGAGCAGGCTTCAGCGACTAAAAATCGCCCTTCAGGAATATCCAAATACAAACCATTTCGATAAATAGGTACATTGGTGAATTCTAGTAACGGTACCGAAATGTCAGTGGTTAACTCCTGTAGATAAGGAATGAGCTGATCACCGATAGGAATACAAAAAAGTATAAAAAATAACGGGAAAGCTAATATTTTTGCTACTTTATGACCCACCAATAACCAAATCAATAGAGGTAATGAGGTAAAGGTAGCAATATGCATCAATATTTTAATATCACCTACTAAGGCAAAAAGCTGTAAGAACACGGCTCCTGTTAATGGAATGATAGGGAGCAGTGTTGGCTTAATATCAGCAACTGAGATTACGCTACGCTTCTGATAAATAAGGAATAAGCAAAAAGGTAATACAAAAAAACAATGATTGAAAATTTCAGAAACAAACCAAACATCAACAGCAGTAGCAATACCTTGATAAAATATTACTAGCCATAAACTCAACGCCAAACCGCTAACAACATAAAACGTCCTGTTTTGATTTGGCATCACGCTACTTTCCTTGTGGTGTTAATAATTTAGCTTTAATTTGGTTGTTATCTAAATAGACATCTTGCATTGAAGACCAATGGTAGTCTGTTAACAAGCGCTCTATTTTACCTGCCATTTTAGACAAATTAATATAGTGTCTAAATTTTGATTTGAACGACGCATTGCTTACTTTCGGCTGATTTGGATCTATTTCCCAAGGATGAAAATAAAAACTATAAGGCGCATTTTCTTGCGCTAGGTATTTATTAATGCGTCTTTTTGATAACCAATAAGGGTAAAGTCTAAAATAACCGCCACCACCAATACCGGTGTTACTTTCTTTTTCTCGAATTGTTGGAATTGGAATTTCAATAACCCCTTCAGACCTTTGATAAATGAATCTAGGCCATTCTGGCGTGCCATATAAGTCATGTTCAATCGGGTAAGTACTTGAGCTATAAACAATACCTAATTCCGCTAATAATTCAAACGCCCATTCATTATTTTTTCCAATAGAAAAGCTCGGTGCACGATAACCTAAGACCTTATTACCACTAATATCTTCTAGCAAATGAATACTGGTTTGAATATCTTCTTTTAACTCTGCCCGCGATTGTGTGCTAGCACGGCGATGGTTCATACCATGGCTTGCTATTTCATGGCCCTGCTTAGCAATTTCAGCAATTAACTCAGGAAACGCTTCTGCTACCCAACCTAAAATGAAAAAGGTGCCCTTAGTATTATGCTTTGCGAATAAATCCAAAATTGCTCGGGTATTATAATCAACTGTTGGTTGACAACTTTTCCAATCAGCTGGCGTGATCACTTTCTCAAAAGCGGAGACATGAAAATAATCTTCTACATCGACCGTCATCGCATTCAACATTGATGACTGTTTAATTAACTCTGACATTTAACTGTTATCTACCTTGGCCGAATAAAACAATTTCAACCGTGCGGATCAAAATCAATAAATCTAATAAAAAACTACGATGTTTAATGTAGTACAAATCGTATTTAAGCTTTTCAAGCGAGTCGGCTTCAGATGCGCCATATGGGTATTTAAGTTGTGCCCACCCCGTTAAGCCTGGTTTAACATTATGACGTTCGTTGTAATAAGGGATACTTTTAATTAACCCTTGAACAAATTCAGGGCGCTCAGGGCGCGGGCCAACAAAGCCCATATCACCACGCATCACGTTATAAATTTGTGGTAATTCATCAATTCGGTATTTACGTAAGGCTTTACCAATGCGTGTGGTTCTGTCGTCATTTTTTGACGCCATTTGCGCGCCATTTTTTTCTGCATCAATACGCATTGAGCGAAATTTAATAATATTAAACGCTTGTCCGTCTAAGCCGACCCGCTCTTGAAAATAAAATACTGGCGCTTTCAAGCCTTCATCAAGCTTAATTAAAATAACTGTGATCAACATGATAGGACAAGTAATAATAAACAAGATAAACGCCATGGTGGCATTAAATATCCAATCTAGGGTATTACGTAAATAATTATTTGAAGCAAAGCCATTTGAATAAATAACCCAACTTGGATAAATTAAGTTAACCGCTATTTGACCCGTTTCACGTTCAATAAAGTCTAGAATTTCAGTGACTTCTACACCTCGAATTTTACAGGCAAACAAATCATCTATTGGCAAATTGTTACGGCGCTCATCACTCGCCACGACAATTTCATCAATTTCATTTTCTAACGCATAGCTAACCAAAGAGCCTTCAAGCTCAATACGGTTTTCATTTTTGATACCATTTTCGGCATCACCGTCCATCACAACAAAACCATGTAAATTAAAATGCTGACGGTCAACATCTCGGCGCATACGTTTTTCAATAATAGAAGAGCGTTCTCCAGCACCTAATACTAAGACCCGGCGTTTATTAAAACCAAAAAAATCGATACGAAAAACAATAGTGCGCACTATTGCTATCATAATAAAACTAAAAACAGAGGTTAGTGCTAACAACTCAATAGCTAACGCATTGGTACCATAAAATGGATTGATAATAGTTACGAGGAAAAAACCGATAGCGACAGAAACAAGCAAACGCCTTAATACACCACGTAAACTCTCACGCAATTTCGAATTATATAAACCAAGTGCTAGAGCTGAGAGTTGTACTACGAGGGAAAATACTAAAGCATAAATCGCTAAAACATTTTCAGGAACTTTAGATTGCTCAACATAAACAAAATATCGGTTCAGTAACACAGTTGCAATTAATGTCGCGGCCAGTATAAGCAACTCCATCAACACCAATGATTTACTACCCGCAGAGACATCACGAAATTTAGGGTTAGACATTACGGCTAGAATTCCTTTTTTATTATTGTCAGCAAGCGATTTAGATTACTGTATTAGACTGGATTCGAAGATAAAAGTAAAGAATTTGCACCCTTAGCACGCAACTAAATAACCATATTTTTATATAATTAAAATCAACATTAATATGTAAAAATAAAATACAATCTGTTACCTTACATTTACTTTACAAAAAAGAATAAACTCTTGCCTCTTTTAAGGTTATAGGTAACTACCATGGAAAAAAGTATTTTTAACAAAATCAAGTTCGTTTCACTCGTTCTTACGTTCATATTTATCAATGGTTGTAGTAACACATCCAAGTTACCACAAGCAACGATTCACCCTTCTGAAACTAAAGATATCACCTCGTATAAATATCTTATTGGACCAGGTGATAATTTAAAAATATTTGTTTGGCGCAACCCTGAAGTTTCAGGAACGTTCAAAGTTAGACCTGATGGTATGATCACTACTTCATTAGTGGAAGACATTCCAGTATCAGGTAAAACACCAACGCAAGTAGCCAGAGAATTTGAAAAGATTTTAAGCACCTACTTGCGAGAGCCTATCGTTACTGTCACTGTAACTGGCTTTATTGGACCGTTTAGTGAGCAAATTAGAATTGTTGGTGAAGCTGCTAAGCCAAAATCAATTAATTACACACAAAATATGACCTTGTTAGATGTAATGATAGATGTTGGGGGGCTAACAGAGTTCGCAAACGGCAATAATGCTTTATTAGTCAGAATTGAAAACGGCAAACAAAATCAATATCCAATTTATATTGATGACTTAATCAAAAATGGTGACATTTCAGCGAATGTTGATGTTTTACCTGGTGATATTATCATTATTCCAGAAACTTGGTTTTAATAAATACGGTTTTAGAGGTTAAGTTACATAATGCAAGAAGTACTAGAACAAGTATTAGATTACCTAAAAGGTATCTGGCTAAAACGTCGTTATATTATGATCGCCACTTGGTTAATTTGCCCTGTTGGTTGGTTATTAATATCTCAAATGCCTGATGTATATAAGTCTCAGGCGAGAGTTTATGCCGATACACAATCAATTTTACGTCCGTTATTAAGAGGGCTGACTATTGAAACTAATCCCGAAAGTCAAATTTCATTAATGGCAAAAACGCTCAAGACGCAGCCAAACTTGGAACGCATTGCCCGTATGACCGACTTAGATATTTCAGCAAATACACCTGGACAATTTAACGCAGTAATTAATGATTTAAGAAGAAATATCAATATTTCATTGTCAGGCGGTCGTGGTGCCAACTTTTTCACCATTTCTTATACTTCGCAAAAACCTGAGTTAACCAAAAAAGTTGTACAAGCCGCATTAACTGTATTTATTGAAAATACCTTAGGCGATGATAGACAAGACAATGATTCTGCTCAAGAGTTTTTAGATGAACAAATTCGAGAATACGAAAAACGACTTGCTGAAGCAGAAGCAAAAGTAACCGCGTACAAACAAAAATATAGTGATATTTTACCTGGTTCTAATAGTTATTACTCACAATTAAAAAACGAAAAGACGCGTTTAGCGCAAGCTAAATTAGAGTTAAAAGAGCTAGAAACAAAGCTTGCATCGGCTCAAAATCAATTATTGGAAAGTTCGCAAACACCAAATAACATTTCAGAAAACATTGAAAATGATAACCGTGTTAGCACTGTTTACGATGACAGAATTAAAAGCCTAGATAAGAAACTTGATGATTTATTATTAAGGTATACTGAAAAACACCCTGACGTCATTGAAACTAAGCGCTTACAAGATTATTTAAAAGAAGCCAGAAAAACTGAATTAGAGGCCTATTACGCTTCTTTAGCTAAAGAAAATAATAATCAAGAAAATGGTAAACAAACTATTTCCAATAACCCTATTTTGCAGGAGATGCAAATTCAAGTAAATCAGCTTGAAAACGCTGCTGCATCATTGCGAGTACGAGTTGAAAATTATCAAGCAAAAGTAACTGATTTAGAAAATGTTATTCATACAGTCCCTGAAATTGAAGCTGAATATACTGCCTTAAACCGTGATTATGGCGTTATTAAAAATAAATTTACCCAACTACTAAACAGAAAAGAAACAGCATCTTTGGCGCAAGTCGCAAATGAAAGCACCAATAAAATAGACTTTAGGGTTATTGATGCTCCTAAGGTTCCAACCAAGCCAACAGGCCCTAAACGTATTCCATACTTTATTGGTGTAACTATTTTAGGTTTTGCTGCAGGCATTGGTTTATCTTTCTTGTTTAGTCAAATTAATCCTGTTGTTACTTCCGCCAGCCAAGTTTCAAGAGCAACTGGCATTCCAATTTTAGGTGTGGTTTCCGCAACAGAAAATTTAAATTTGAAAAAATGGCATAGAAAAAAGACAATTATTTTTATTGCTTCTAATGTCTGCCTATTTGCGCTATTAACATTCTTTATGGCTTATGTATTATTGCCTGATTTCATACAAGCCCCATTAAGAAGGATTTTTTATTAATGAGCACCATTGAAAAAGCACTTGCTAAACAAAAAACATCATCTACTTCTTCTGAACTAAATGAAAATTACCTAAATAAGCAAGAAGTTAATACTGATGAAAAAACAATGGCTCCATCCGTAGAAATACAGAAAACGGCTAGTAATAACAATTTTCAACTTGATTTAGAAGAACTTAAAAACCGAGGCTATTTAATTGATAATGGCACGCGGAGTAGTATTAAAGATGAATGCCGACAAATAAAACGTAAAATTCTCAATAATGCATTTGGCAAGGCCGCTAAAACTCTAAATAACCCTAATTTAATTATGGTGAGTAGCTCTAAACCACATGAAGGCAAAACCTTTGTATCAATTAATTTAGCGCTTAGTATTGCTTTAGAGCAAGATAAAACGGTACTTCTTATCGACGCAGATGTTTTAAGACCTAGCTTAGCCAGAGAGTTAGGACTGCCCGAATCTAACGGTTTAATTGAATATTTATTAAATGACGAAAAAAATATTAGCGATGTTATTTATAATACCAATATTGACAAGTTAAAAATAATCCCTGCTGGGGAACCACATCATTTATCAAACGAATTACTAGCCAGTGATAAAATGGAAGCTTTGGCGAATGAATTAGCCGCCAGATATCCTGATCGTATTGTTATCTTTGACACTCCCCCCCTGATAGGTGTCACTGAAACACTTGTTTTGTCGAGTTTAATGGGACAAGCGATTATAGTTGTTGAAGAGTCAAAAACACCAATTGAAGATGTTAAAAAAGCAACTGAAGCATTGAATGAAAATTTAGCTGTTGGTTTGGTAATCAATAAAGCAATAAGAACTCATAAGGACTTGTATGGCTATTACGGCTATGGATATGAAAAATAATTTTTCTTTTCTTACGTGCTTACTTTGTTTAACTCCTTTGTTTTGTAACGGTGGAGAATGGCGCTTTGAACCAGGGTTTAATATTAACGAGCAGTATTCCGATAATATCGAACTAACACCGAGTGATAAAGTTACCAGCTTAATCAGCCAAACTAGTTTATTATTAGACACTTCCTACAAAGGAAAAAATAGTGTTATTAATTTAAATTCTGCAAGTACTTATGCTTGGTATAGCCATGATCATAGCTTAGATAAAGACTATCATACATTATCAGCGGATAGTAAAATCATGTTATGGCCCAACGGTATCACATTATTGTCAAATATTAGTATCAGGAATCAATCAAGAAATGAAGCTAGAAACAATAGTAATGATATAACTTATGGCGATACAACCCAAACCCAAAATTATCAAGTGGGACTTGAATATCAAATCAATAACCGTAATCATAGAACAAATTCTTCGTTCATATATAGCGGTTATTCGTCTGAAGATAATATTGGTGAACAAGATGGCACAACATTTAATTTAAACTCAAACAATGGCGTTGCGGTTAATCATTTATTTTGGGATGCTACAGCTATTTATCGTACAAGAGAGAATAATAATAGTGAGTCAAAGCAACATCGATTTGATGCTAAACTAGGATTAATTACTGATTATAAGTTTATTCCTTTTATTCGTTATTATAACGAAGATAATTCTGGCAATATTTCCAGTAATAATAGCTTTGAAACTAACTCTTATGGCTTAGGTTTTCGTTGGCAAGTAAAACCTCGCTTATTTATCGATTTATCTTACAACGAACCTATTGATAATAATGGCGATAATACAAATAGCCAAACAGAGGCTTACCTTGATCTATTAATTAATTGGCAACCAAGCTCGCGTACAAAAATACAAGCGAGCCATAGTCAACGCTTTTATGGTGACAGCTATGGTTTAAATTTAACTCATCGTAATCGCCGCTTAACGAATACCATTAGTTATAACGAGCAAGTACAAAGCTTTACCCGTGATAATTACCAAGTTGTATCGTCAACATTTATCTGCCAAAATCCAGATGCTATTGATTTAAGTGATTGTTTTATTCAAAACGGTGATGTTTTTAATCCTGAAGATATTTCATTGATAACTATTAATTCTTTAGAACTTGTTGAAGATAATGATTATTGGCTAAATAAAAATTTACAATGGTCATCAGTATTAACGCTGCCACGTACTAGTTTTTCGTTAAACCTTAATCATGCTGATCGTAAAAATTTGAATTCAGGCAGTAGTAACACCACAAAATCAGCTTCAATAAACGCAAGCCGTAAACTATCACCTGGTTCAACCTTTGGTTTACAAGCAAGTTATGACGAAAGAAGCTATGACCAATCATTAATTAATCGTAACGGGCAAACAGACAAATATCGTCGTTATGGTATCAACTTTAAGAGAAGCTTAAATCAAGCATTAGATTTTACCCTTGATCTTGATCGGATTAACCGAACTTCAAATCAAGAACGTTATACCTATTCAGAGAACCGCCTTTCTTTACGTTTAACAAAGGACTTTTAACTCGATGTACGAAAGTTACTATGGCTTTAAAGAGCGTCCATTTCAATTAAGCCCAGACCCTCGATTTTTTTTCGCTTCTAGCCATCATCAACGCGCATTGTCGTATCTGCAATATGGTTTAGATCAAGGCGAAGGCTTTATTGTAATAACCGGCCCTATTGGTACCGGTAAAACTACAATTGCCCGTAATTTATTAAATAACCTTGGTGATGAAAGCATTGTTGCGGCTCAGTTAGTAACGACTAAACTAGAACCACAAGAATTATTAGAATTAGTGGCGTCTGAATTTCAAATAGAAACGGTCAGCAATAACAAAGCTGATTTATTACAAGCAATTGAAAAGTTCTTAATTAATCTAAATAAACAAGGTAAGCGCGCCCTATTAATTGTTGATGAAGCACAAAACTTACCGGCAGAAACGGTTGAAGAGCTAAGAATGCTATCTAACTTCCAGCTCAACAACAAACCGTTAATTCAAAGTTTTTTATTAGGACAGGAAGAGCTAAAAGGCATTATTCAAGCGCCCAATATGGAGCAATTTCGCCAACGTATTATTGCTTCTGCGCATCTTCAACCACTTTCAGTTGATGAGGTTAAAGAATATATTAACCACCGTTTGCATCAAGCAGAGTGCAATAAGGAAAACTTATTCACTGATGAGGCGTTTGCATTTATCCACGAAAAAACCTTAGGTGTTCCGCGAAAAATTAATATTTTTGTTGATCGTATTTTATTATTTGGTTTTTTAGAAGAGTTAGAATCTATTGATTTAACGGCTATTAAACAAGTTGCTGACGAGATGGACTTTGAATTAACTGGCTCGTTACGCACTAATCAGATGCCGAGCATTGAACCTAATAGCAATACCCAACAACAAGCCCCTGCACAAGTTGTGGTAAATTCAGCAGAAAAAGTTGAAAGCATGAAGGAAGTGCTGCGTGAGGTCGAAGAGTATTTAGAAACCACGATTAAACAAAAAGTAAAAATGGCGCGTTATGTCGATAAATTATTAAAACAAAAAAACCGTCAATATGCTGAAGAACAAGCTAGTATCAATGATACTGATATTAGCGAGAGCAACGACAAGGTAAGTTAGTTTCTAAAAAAAGACCCTGTAACAAAATCTGTGTAACTGCCTATCATTAATACCCATGTAGGGTTTAGGATAGGCAGACTATGAATAAGAAAGAACTTGAAGCGTTTGCGAAGCAAGCCGCTAAATCGATTAAAACCG
>NZ_JBQMWH010000027.1:0-17653 GCF_053470345.1 Thalassotalea agariperforans
AAAAAATGGACGATGCCGATAAGAAATTGGAAAACGGCCTTGAATCGATTTATGATTGAATTCGAAGACCGTTTGAAAGATGTTATTTAAACTTGGCAGTTACACAAAATGTGTTACAGGGTCTTAAAAAGGGTTATTGCTAACCCTTTTTATAAAGCCACTAAACGGTAAAGTGTGCTACTTCGTTATTTAACACTGCGGCATTTGATTTCAAGTTAGTACTTGTTTTAGCAATGTTTTTAAATTCATTTTCAGTTACTTCAGTTAATTCAAATAATGCGTGAACATTATTATTTAAATCTTCGGTTACGTTAGTCTGTTCCAGTGCTGAGGTTGCTATTTGAGTGTTCATACTATTCATTGTGGATATGGCATTATTGACTTTTTCTAATGAATTTCTCGACTGCTCAGTGACTTCTTTCGCTTCTTCACTTGATGATTTACTAATTGCCATAGCCGATACCGCGCTTTGTGCACCCGATTGCAACTTGTCGATCATGGTTCTGATTTCTTCAGTGCTACTTTGTGTGCGACTGGCTAAGGTGCGCACTTCATCGGCAACAACAGCAAAACCACGACCTTGTTCACCAGCACGAGCAGCTTCAATAGCGGCATTTAAAGCTAATAGGTTGGTTTGCTCAGCGATTTGTTGAATAACCTCTAGCACACTTCCAATGGCGTCTGTTTCACGTTCTAATACATTCATTGCTTCTGATGAATGGTTGATATCATCGTTTAGTTTTTGCAATTTATCGAGGGCTGCCATTAAGGAACTCATTGTTACGGTGACTTCTTCATCAGCTTCGGTTGCTGATTCTGAAGCGTGGTTTGAGTTACGCGTTATTTCTTGTGCCGTTGCTAACATTTCGTTAATGACTGTGGCGAGGTGTTCAGTTTTAATGCGCTGTTCGTGGATTAAATCTAAGCTATTTTGAGAAGAGTTATCTAGTTCAAGCGTTGAGTTATTAATAACTTCGGCTTCTTTACTCACATTGATAACAATTTCGCGAATTTTTTCGGAAAAATCGTTAAATGATTTAGCGCATCGTCCTACTTCATCTTTATTTTCGATTGCGAGTTTTTTAGTGAGATCTCCTTGACCATGAGAAATGTCTTGCAATGCGGCGTTCATATTATCGAGCGGTCTTAATGCTTTCATAATAGAGATGAAACAAACAACAATTGACGCCAATAATAAAATAAAAGTAATAATAGAGGTATTAATAATAATATTTGATAGGGTGTTATCAATATTTTCAATTTTTCTTTCAATTGTTTCTTCAATATCATCAATATAATAACCTGTGCCAATTAACCAATCGTAACCAGGAATATTTTGAGTGTAGGCTAATTTGGGAAATTGCACTTTACCTGAGCCTTTTTTAGGTGCGGTATAATGTGTGTAGCCTCCACCGGCTCTTGCTCTGTCAGCCATAGTTTCGATAGGATGCTTTTTATTTGGGTTTTCCCTAGTAAAATTAATAGGTGTTGTTTCGAAGCGTCCTTTTCTCCCATTGGCTATCGACATATTGTCGTAACTATTGATAAAAAAGTAGCCGCCATTTTCGTATTTTAATTGGTTTAACATATCAATGATGGCATCGTCTTTCGCTTTTGATGACGGTTGCTTTAAGATAGCGTCCATTGACGATAATGCCATAAGTACGAGTGATTTCAGTTCATTTTGCTTCTGTGCCAGCAGAGCCTTTCTTTCTTCTTCTATTTGTTGTTCTTTGAAAGTATTTAATTCTTGGATTGTGCTCCATAAAATGGTCGCCGCAACCAACAATACTGGAAGTAAACAAATAGCTAACAATTTGTTTTTTAGTAAAATCTTTTTAAACATTATTTCCTCGCCGTGTTTTGAGTTTTCATTTTTATGTTTATATCGGAAGAATATAACAAGGTGTTTATCTCAAAGATAAGGTAATCATTTTTATCATAGCGCAAACTTTTTAAAATGTTACCTTATATTAAAAGTTGAAATAATATAACGGCTAATTAACCACAGCTTTAAATTCTTCAACAAAATAAATAACGATTTCAATGGCGATCAATACAATAATAATCCACTCTAAAAATGAGGAATGTTGATGCTTTTGCTCATCCGCTAACATGTCAAATAGCTCATGAATGGTGGCTAATTTTATTGATAATAGCTCAACACGCTGATGGATCTCCATATAGCGCGCAATGGTATTATAGGTGTTTTCATATTCGGGATATTCCCAGAAAAATTCAGGTGTATCAAGTAAACCATAGTGAAGTATGATGTCACTTTTCGTGCTGAAAAGAGTACCACGAATTTTGGCCGTTTCTTTACGTGATAGTGCAATTTTACCCGTTTTAGCCAGCGTTTGAGGTAAATGTGAATAATCAGCAATGGTGTTTTGGGCGTTTTGCTCATATTCAATGAGCTTTATTGATTGAGCAAGTGCATGACTAATCGCTAAACGTGTTAACGGGTTATCATCCGGTAGATAAATTACATCTTTACTAATTTTTAATTCAGCAGCAAACGCAAATCTTAAATGCTCTTCAATGTTTTCAACAACACTTTTGTGATCGCGCAACAAGCGATTAAGTAATGCCATACGTTCATCTTCATCAACCGCCCAAAAAACAATAACGCCATAATCAAATAACCAATATTCACCTGTGCTTACAACCATGTGAACGGCATCACGGTAACGAACACCACGTTCAGTTATATTGGTGCTGATACTGCTAGCGCCGGAAAAATAATTATCACCTAGATTATAAATTGAAACGCGATCGTGGCTAAAATTGATCACTTCGGCGCTTTTTTCATTCTTCATTTACGTTTTCTCTGTTAATTGGCTGATGTTGCCGTGTTAACCCATTTGGTATATCAAAGCGAACCATCATGAAAAGATCTTTCTTTTACGCCAAGTTTTTATTTTTGCCAATCTTTATTCTTGTCTTTTGATGAAATATTTTTCGACAAAAATAATTAGTCGATAGCGTTAAAACTTTTTGCTTTTGTTTTTTTGTAAAAGTGCGACTATCCGCACGTAAAACTTATTCATAACACGAGAGAAAGCCAATGAATAAACACTCAAGATCTGCTTATAACGACGACTTGGAATTTAACGATAGTTATAACCCGCAACTCAATCAAAGCGATTTTGATTACGACAATATAGAAAGTCAGCCTAGAAATGGTTCTAAACGCCATCGCAGTATGAACAACTATTTGGTTCGTAAAAAAATAGAAGCTCGTCAGGAAGCCCGTCGATTAAGAGATTTAATTGACGATGAATATGACGATTGGAATTAAATCATTAACGTTAGGTAACGTTAAAAATTTTACTGAAAACCTAGGAAATAAAATGAAAAAAACACTATTAGTTACTTTATTAACAACCGGTTTAGTTTCTGGCTTTTTAACAAATGCAGTTGCTGATGAATTACCAGAAGCACCAGCTGAAGTTGTGAAACAAGCAATTGAAGACTGTAAAGAATGGGCAAAAGAAGATGATATTTCAGCAGCTGATCTTTACAAATTTGTATTAAATTGTGTTAATGATGACTTGAAAGATCAAGAATTCAAAACCGTTGCTAAAATCAGCTTATAATGATCATGAATGAGTAAGTAAGATATTACTTACTCATTTTTCTACTTCCTATTTCCAGTCTTTAAGGTTTCCTCATTAATACCTTTTTTGCTATTGCGCCTTATCAATGGCCTGCCATTTTTACGGCATTATTTTGTGGTGCTATTATTGGTTTAGAACGTCAATTAAGAGGCAAGCCGGTTGGCATTCGTACCTCGTCACTGATCGTTTTAGGTACTTATGTCTTTATTGCAACAGCTGACAGTGTTGCTTCTGATATGTCTGATCCTTCACGTATTATTGGCCAAGTTATTACCGGCGTAGGTTTTTTAGGAGCTGGTGTAATGTTGGCTAAAGATGGTGCTGTTGTTGGGGTAACATCGGCGGCTACTATTTGGGTATTGGCTGCGGTTGGTGTTGTGGTTTCAAAAGGGGACTTTTGGGCTTCTATTCAAATATCACTAGTGGTAGTGTTTATTTTGGTTGGGGTTGATCTATTAGAAGAGTACTCTCAAATGTTCACTAAAGGTGTGCATAATCGATACCGTACCTGGAAAGCTGAACCGTCTCGTTTTAGTGACCGACATCAAAAGAAAAAAGCGAAAATTTTTAAACCACCGCAAGGTTAAAGATTCAATTGTGTCCGTTTCAGTTTTTAGCCCTGTTACAGAAAATAGCGGCTAATACTTAAATGCGCTGGACGGCTAATACCTAAGGCTTTATTATTCTTTTTCTTTCAGCAATTACATAATTATCATTAATGAAATACTTTGCTTATGGCTCAAATATGTCGCTTGCTAGGTTACAGGCACGCGTCCCCAGTGCCCAAAAATTAGGTAGTTATTTTTTAACTGGGCATACGTTACGGTTTCATAAAATTGGTAAAGACGGCTCGGCTAAGTGTGATGCTTTGGCGACAACAAAGGCAAATGATATTATTTATGGTGTATTGTTTGAAATTGCAGAAGCTGACAAACCGGTATTAGATTTTGCTGAAGATTTAGGCCATGGCTATCAAGAAAAACAAGTCTATGTTGAAAATGAACGTGGTCAAAGACATCAAGCTTTTGTCTATTATGCCATCTTAGTGGCTTCTGATATTAAGCCCTATGATTGGTATTTACGGCACGTACTTGTTGGCGCTAAAGAAAATGCGTTGCCAGTGCAATATATTAATAAGTTGGCGGCAACTGACTTTATTGAAGATAAAGATTTAGCTCGGGCAGAGCAAGAGCAAGCTATTTATTTAACTTAATTTTTATTATTGGCATTTATGCTAAGAGGAAACCTATTATATGAATACGTCACTGTTAATTGTGCTCGTCGCTGGGTTTGCCATCATCATTGGCATTAGCTGTTATGTTATTGGAAAAAAGAAAAGTAATGCTCCTATAAGAGCCGGTTTGATGGGCGCTATTTTCTCAATCATTCCGGTTTTAGGAATTATCTATTTAGTGTATTTAATTTGTAAGGATGATCTTACCGCTTAGATAGGAAACAGAAAAAGAGGCCGATTTAAAAAGCTGACCCCAGACATCGTTAAATATGGGGTTAGCTTTTAAGATACTTTTATACGGATTGGTATTATTGTTTTTCGGCAGCTTGCTGAGCCGCTAATTTTTCTTTTTTAGCCGCTTTTCTGGCCGCTAATGTTTTTGCTGCTTCTGAGCCAACATGGGCTTCGCCACGTAATTTAGCTAATTCCATTTGTTTTTCACGTTCAGCATAACGCGCTCGTTGCTCTGGTGAGGTTTTATCATAACAATGATGACAACTTACCCCTTTTTCATATTCACTGCGGTCTTTGTCTTCTTCTAAAATAGGCATACGACAAGCATGGCATTGATCATATTTACCCGCATTTAATTGATGATCAACCGTTACTCTGTCATCAAAAACAAAACACTCACCTTGCCACATGGTTTCTTCTTCAGGCACTTCTTCTAAATATTTCAAAATGCCACCTTCAAGGTGATAAACTTCTTCAAAGCCTTGTTCTTTCATGTAGGCCGTTGATTTTTCGCAACGAATACCACCTGTGCAAAACATAGCTACTTTTTTATGTTTAGCAGGATCCATATTATTTTTTACATAATCAGGGAATTCACGGAAAGTTGTGGTGTTTGGATCAACAGCATTTTGAAAGGTGCCAATTTGTACTTCGTAATCGTTGCGTGTATCAACTAAAACCACCTCAGGATCAGAAATTAAAGCATTCCAATCTTGCGGCTTAACATAAGTACCCACGACATGGCGAGGATCAATACCTTCAACGCCCATGGTAACAATTTCTTTTTTCAGTTTTACTTTACAGCGTTTAAAAGGCTTTTCTTCAGTGAAAGATTCTTTATGAGAAATATCCGCTAAACGTGAGTCTAATTCAAACCAAGCTAATAAGTTATCAATCGCTTGGCGAGAGCCGGCTACGGTGCCGTTGATACCTTCATTGGCTAATAATAAGGTGCCGCAAATATCATTTTCTTCCATGATATTAAGAAGTGGTTGGCGAATTTTTTCAAAATCTTCAAGCGCAACAAATTTGTACATTGCGCAAACAACATAAGTAGTCATAAGTTTCCTGCTAACGGGAACGTAAATCCCGTGCGTTAATAAATAAAAAATAAGAATTTAATGTTAATGCTTAATTAACCGCGCATATTATAAGGACTTTATTTTATTTTGCAAAAGGCTGAATGAACAGTTTAGTGGCGAATGGCTTTTATCAATATAAACTACGCTTTAGGAGTTAAATTAATTTATAGCTCTAAGTAATATGTTGATTGGTAATTTCTTCTTTGTAATTGCTTATAATTGATTTACAAAGGTTTGTTTGAAATTGTTCATCCTTGCATCAATTGTCAATCCCTGTAAAATGTTTAGTTTACGAACTAACAGGGGGTTGGTTCGTTATTGAATTTATTCGATCTATTAATTATTGAGGTATAAACGTGAGTTATTATTCTGTCGTTTCTATTGTTGCTTACTTTTTAGTAATGCTGCTAATTGGTTTGTATGCCATGCGTAAATCAACAGCCAACAATGATGAATATTTATTAGGTGGCAGAAATATCAGCGCTAAAGTTACGGCTTTGTCTGCTGGTGCGTCAGATATGAGTGGTTGGATGTTAATGGGCTTACCTGGTGCCGCTTTTGTTTCAGGTTTAGATAGTATATGGATTGGTTTAGGTTTAATTATCGGTGCTTTTTTTAATTACCAAATCGTAGCTCCCCGTTTACGTGTTTATACTGAGGAGGCTGATAATTCATTAACCGTACCTGAATTTTTCTCAAAACGTTTTTCATTACAAAACAGCTTTGTTCGTATTGTTGCTTCTATTGTTATTATTTGCTTTTTTACTTTATATACCTCATCAGGTTTGGTGGCTGGCGGTAAGTTATTTCAGTCCGCCTTTGGTTTAGATTATTCAATGGGGGTGTATTTAACCATCAGTGTTGTCATTATTTATACTGTTTTGGGCGGCTTTTTAGCGGTGAGCTTAACCGATTTTGTTCAGGGTTGTATTATGTTCTTGGCGCTCATTTGTGTGCCTGTTTTTGCTTTTATTGAGCTGGAGCCAAATACTAATTTGATCGGTAACACCTTAAATGCGTTTTATCAGTCAAGTGCGGCTTGGGAGGGCTTTGGCTGGTTGACTATTCTTAGCTTAATGTCTTGGGGCTTAGGTTATTTTGGACAACCGCATATTATTGTGCGATTTATGGCGATTAACCATGTATCAAGTGTAAAAACCGCGAGAAATATTGGTATGAGCTGGATGACAGTGTCGTTGATAGGGGCGTTATTAACCGGTCTTGTTGGTTTTTATTATACCCAGCAGCAAGGTATAACTGTTGATGATCCAGAAACTATTTTTGTTTTATTATCTACAACCTTGTTCCATCCGTTAGTTGCCGGTTGGTTATTAGCAGCTATTTTAGCCGCCATTATGAGTACGATTTCATCTCAATTATTAGTGTCGAGTAGTTCATTAGTTGAAGACTTTTATCGCATTTTTATTGATAAAAAAGCCAGTGAACAGCGTTTAGTTTTAGTGAGTAGATTATGCGTTTTAGCGGTTGCTCTTGTTGCTACATATATCTCGTTAGATCCTGGTCAGAATGTACTTAGTATCGTATCAAGCGCATGGGCAGGTTTTGGCGCCGCTTTTGGTCCTGTTATTTTATTTGCTTTATTGTGGAAAAGAATGAGTAATGCTGGCGCAATTGCCGGGATTATTACGGGAGCTTTAACGGTATTGTTTTGGGGGCATGTGCCAGTACTTGAAAATGGTGAAGCATTAGGTTCGCTGTTTTATGAATTAGCACCTGGCTTTGTGGTTAATTCGTTGACTATTTGGTTGGTGAGTCATTTATCAATGCCGAGTGAATCAACTTTAGCTACGTTTGAGCGTTGTCAAAAAGTAATTAAAGCGCATTGTTAACTGTATAAACACAGTTCAAAAGTGTTGTTAGAAGGTGAATTAAAGTGGAAAAATATGAAGAATTATTAGTGGCGATCAGACGAGTTATTCGTGCAATCGACTTACGTTCAAAAAAGTTAAGTAAAGAAGTGGGGATCACAGGGCCGCAATTACTTGTGTTGCAAGCGTTAAGCAGTCAGCCAGGCATTACGGCTAAACAATTGTCTGAAATTGTGAATCTTAGCCAAGCGACAGTGACGAGTATTCTTGATCGATTAGAGGACAAATTATTAATTAGTCGAATGAGAAGTGAAGAAGATCGCCGTAGAGTTTTTCTTTGTTTAACTGAAACCGGTAAAACGACACTTGATGATTCACCTAAAGCGATGGAAGACGCTTTTATCGAAAAATTTAGTTGTTTAGATGATTGGGAACAATCACTCTTACTTTCAAGTGTGCAACGCGTTGCTAGTATGATGGATGCGAATAAGTTAGATGCCGCACCGATCTTAAATATTAGTGAAGTGCCACAATAGTTACATATTCTTTTGCTATACTAAGGCTGAACAATTTGTTTGGCCTTTTTTATGCCTCTAAAAAAATTGATTAGTATACTAATCAATTTTGGTGTATTATATGGCCACTGTAATTTCGGAGGAATATATGAAAACCAATGGCTATATAAGCACATGGAAAAGAATTGTTTTAAAAATTGGCAGCGCGTTAATTGCACCAGATGGAAAGGGTTGTAGTTCGCATAATTTATTAGCAATAGCACAATTTATTATTGAATGCCGAAAACGCCATATTGATGTCATACTCGTTTCTTCAGGCTCAGTTGCCGCAGGTAGAGCTTTTTTCGCTGAAGCTAAGCCGTCTATTGGATTAAAAAAAGCAATGGCTGCTGCCGGCCAAGCTGAAATGTTAGCCACCTGGGATAGATTATTTGATTTCCCTACTGCTCAAGTATTGTTAACACACGGTGATTTAACCGATAAAGAACGTTATGACAGTATTAAAGAAACCATCTCAACACTCTTAGAAAATGGTTTATTACCTATCATTAATGAAAATGATACGGTGACCACTGATTATTTGAAGGTTGGCGACAATGATAACTTGTCGGCAATGGTTGCCGCAGCAACACACGCAGATGTGTTGATCATGTGTTCAGATATTGAAGGTTTGTTTACAAAAGATCCAAACAAATATGACGATGCCGTTATTGTTAAAACGGTAAATGAAATTGATGAAAATATTAAAAGTATGGCTGGTTGTGCAACAAGTTCTGTTGGCACTGGCGGTATGGCAACCAAGTTAGAAGCGGCTGAAAAAGCAGCAGCTCATGGTATTTATAGTTATATTGTCAATGGTTTTAATCAGAGTGTTTTTACAGACTTTTTAAGCGGTAAAAACCCAGGCACTTTATTTGCGCCTTATGCAAAACCGTTAGATCAAGATATTCATTGGTTAACCCACACTACCAGAGAACAAGGTGAGTTGGTGTTAAATAAAGAAGGGGCTGATGCCTTTATCTTAGGTGATACTGCGTTATCTACTGATGATGTAGTTGAAGTTAACGGTAACTTCTCTAATGGCGATACGGTAATTATTAAAGATAGTGAAGGTGAAGAGTTAGCTAAAGCGTCTACCAACTATAGTAGTTGTTTATTGTCTTACATTGCAGATATTTCTGATAAATCTAGCTCTAATAGCGTATCTTCAGTTTTACAAGAAGATAATATCGCGATGTTAAATGAAGCAAGTGAAGATGGCCGTTAATATAACGAGCTGAGTTATTTTTAAACTTTTATAAAAATGAACCTAACTAGGTTCATTTTTTTTGCCTGTAGGTTAATTAATACCACTCCATATAAAGAAGTGCTCACCTAGAACGGTATAGGCGGCATTAGAACAAACAAAATTTGTAAAGATATAGTTATTCTACATCAAATAAATTTTGTGCAGTTATCATGGTGCCCATACGTTCCCAAAGGGCGAGTTTTAAAGGCTTATATGCAGCGTTATTGATTTTGATAAGGGAATAACCATTCTCTTCAATCAATGCCTCGCCTCTAAGCCTTTAAATTCTCGCTAAGTGAGTACTTTCTTATACGGATTGGTATAAGCTTATTTTCAAGGTATAAAAAAAGCGAGCATACAACTCGCTTTTGCATCGTTCACCTTAGGTTAACAAGGCTTAAATTTAGGCTAGGCTTTATTTAACTTTCATACCCGGTTGAGCACCATCTTCTGGATTCAGTATCCATAAATCTTTACCACCAGGGCCTGCTGCTAGTACCATGCCTTCAGACATGCCAAAACGCATTTTACGCGGTGCTAAGTTAGCCACCATCACGGTAAGCTTGCCAATCAAATCTTCTGGCTGGTAGGCTGATTTAATACCAGCAAATACTTGGCGGGTTTCACCACCTTCATGTGAGTCAAGCGCTAACTCTAAGCGTAATAATTTATCTGCTTTTTCAACATGCTCAGCGTTAATGATTTTAGCAATGCGTAAATCTATTTTAGCAAAATCGTCAAATTGAATTTCTGGTGCAATGGGATCATCAATCAAAGGCTCACCGGTTAACGCCGGAGTTTGTTTAGCTGATTTTTTTTCAGTTTTTTTCGCTTTTGGTGCTGCTTTTGCGGTTGCCGTTAAATTTTCTTTTGACGCTTCGGTCATTGCCGCAACTTTATCCATTTCAATACGTTGCATTAACGCTTTAAACTTATTAATTTTATGATCAGTTAATAAGGTTTTATGGCCATCCCACAATAATTCATCATTTAAAAAGCCTTCCGTTTTTTCAGCAAGAGCAGGTAAAACCGGTTTTAAGTAAGTCATTAAAATACGGAATAGGTTAATGCCCAATGAGCAAATATCTTGCACTTCTTGTTGCTTTGATTCGTCTTTAGCTAACTGCCAAGGCTCTTTAATGGCGATATATTCATTAACTTTGTCGGCTAATGCCATGATCTCACGCATTGCGCGGCCAAAATCGCGTTTTTCATATAGTTCAGCTAACCTATCACCAGCAGCCATCACTTCATCAGCGAGTACCGGATCATCAATGTTGCTTGATAACATGCCATCAAAACGTTTACTGATAAAACCAGCACAACGTGAAGCAATATTGACTACTTTACCCACTAGATCTGAATTTACCCGTTGGGCGAAATCTTTTAAGTTAAGGTCTAAGTCATCAATACGGTTAGTTAATTTAGCTGCGTAGTAATAACGTAAATATTCAGGTTGTAAATGGTCTAAATAGGTACGGCCTTTAATAAAAGTGCCTTTAGATTTAGACATTTTAGCGCCATCTACCGTAACAAAACCATGTGCGAATACTGAGGTAGGCTTACGGTAACCAGCACCTTCTAACATGGCTGGCCAAAACAAGCTGTGGAAATAGATGATGTCTTTACCAATAAAATGATAAAGTTCGGCATCAGAGTCTGCTTTCCAGTAGTCATCAAAATTAATGCCTTTTTTATCACATAGGTTTTTAAAGCTTCCCATATAACCAATAGGCGCATCTAACCAAACATAAAAATATTTTCCGGGCGCATTGGGGATTTCAAAACCAAAATAAGGGGCGTCGCGGCTAATATCCCATTGCTGTAAACCTGACTCAAACCACTCGTTTAACTTGTTAGCCATTTCATCTTGTAATGAACCACCCGTTGTCCAAGCTTGTAACATGCTTTCAAATGCGGGCAAGTCGAAGAAATAATGTTCAGAATCACGTAAAACTGGGGTTGAACCTGAAACAACAGAACGAGGATTAATCACCTCGGTAGGTGAGTAGGTAGCACCACAGCTATCACAGCTGTCACCATTTTCATCTTCGCTTTTACATTTAGGGCAAGTACCTTTTACAAAGCGATCAGGTAAAAACATGCCTTTTTCTTCATCATAAAGCTGTGAAATTACCCGCGTTTTAATATGACCGCCGTCATGCAGCTTATTATAAATAGCGCTAGCTAATTCACGGTTTTCATCGCTATGGGTAGAATGGTAGTTATCAAAACTTATCATAAAGTCTTTAAAGTCAGCCATATGCTCTTCACGAACACCATCAATCATAGCCTCAGGCGTAATACCTAATTCTTGGGCTTTTAACATGATTGGAGTGCCGTGCGCATCGTCAGCACAAACAAAATACACTTCATGGCCACGCATTCGTTGAAAGCGCACCCAAATATCGGTTTGGATGTGTTCAAGCAAATGGCCTAAATGAATAGAACCGTTGGCATAAGGAAGGGCGCAAGTGGCTAATATTTTACGTTTTGCCGTGTCTGAATTAGAGCTTAAATTTTGTGACATTGAATCTTTATAACATTTAGGTGGAAATCAATGGCGCAATGGTACAAAATTTAGCGCGAGGTTTCATTAAGAAATCGGTTGTTTTTCTATTCTTCTGTAATATAAATTAAATATTAAGTGACTCACATTGTTTAAAAAGCTATTTCCATCGAAAAAAGTTTCAGATCAACATATTGAAATGATCAGTGAAACATTGTCCGCATATCGTTCGTCGAGTTTTCCTCTAGGTGTTTTAGCCGTTTGTGAACCGCCAACTTTTACCGCGGTAAAATCAGGTATTGAAGTGGCGCTAGTTGTACCATTTCCTTGTATTAGTGAATTAAACGACATTGCTTTAACTTTGTCTGAGCAGTTAGCGCTAACGGTTACCTTTAATATTGCTTTTCATGTTTTACCGGTCAGAGAACATCATATTGCGGGTATTCGTAATGTTATTGCCGTTGCCTCAGGTAAAGGTGGTGTTGGTAAATCAACCACTAGTGTAAATTTGGCGTACGCATTACAAGCGGAAGGTGCTCGTGTTGGTATTTTAGATGCTGATATTTATGGCCCGTCGATACCGACCATGTTAGGTGTTACCGATAAAAAACCAATGTCACGTGATGGCCAGTTAATGATCCCCGTGGAAGCGAATGGTTTAGTGCTCAACTCTATCGGTTTTTTAGTGCCTGACGAAGATGCTGCTGTCTGGCGTGGCCCTATGGCCAGTAAAGCATTTGATCAGTTATTACATGAAACTTTATGGGGTGAACTTGATTATTTGATCATTGATATGCCACCAGGTACCGGCGATATTCAAATAACCTTGTCTGAAAAAGTGCCCGTTGCGGCCTCTGTTGTGGTTACTACTCCTCAAAATGTGGCGTTGGCAGATGCTATTAAAGGCATTGCCATGTTTGAAAAGGTTAATATTCCTGTATTAGGTGTCATTGAAAACATGAGTTATCACATTTGTGACGCTTGTGGTAACAAAGCTCACTTGTTTGGTGAAGGAGGCGGGCAGTTTGTTGCTGAGCAATATCAAACGCAATTATTAGGACATTTGCCGTTAAATAGTGATATTCGCGCAGACATGGATTGTGGTCTTTCACCATTAATTGAAAATAGCGCTGGTGAAATAGCCCAACAGTACCGTAAAATAGCGCGCAATACCGCAGCGCAATTATTTTTACAATTAGATAATCGAAGTCCACTGACACCTGATGTGGTAATCAGTGAATAAGATTGCGCATAGCACTTTGCAAATACTAATAAATTCTGAGAATAAACCATGAGATTGTGTGATAAAGATATAGAACGACATATTGAACAAGGAACGATCACTATTTTACCTAAACCAGATTCATCAATGATTTCAGGGGTGAGTGTTGATATTCGTTTAGGTAATGAATTTCGCGTTTTCCAAGATCACACTGCTCCTTATATTGATTTAAGTGGTCCTCGTGAAGAAATGCAAAAAGCGATGAATTCAGTGATGAGTGATGAAATTGTCATTCCTGATGGCGAAGCGTTTTTTCTTCATCCTGGCGAGTTAGCATTAGCGGTAACTTATGAGTCGGTCACTTTACCAGATAACATTGTTGGTTGGTTAGATGGTCGCTCTTCGTTAGCGCGTTTAGGTTTAATGGTACATGTGACAGCACATAGAATTGATCCCGGCTGGTCAGGACAAATTGTATTAGAGTTTTATAACAGCGGTAAATTACCGTTAGCTTTGCGTCCTAAAATGAAAATAGCGGCGTTAAATTTTGAAACTATGTCGGATAGCGCTCTACGGCCTTATAACACGCGAGATGATGCTAAATATAAAGGGCAGAAGGGGGCCGTTGCCAGCCGAATTAGCCAAGATGAGGCTTCATCTTAACCTTTTAACTCTTCGTTGAAAGCAAAAGGCCAGCATTGTTATGCTGGCCTTTTTGTTGAGGTAAAAACCACCGTTAAGAGTTAACAACTTTTAACGGTGGTTTTTTCAAATCTTTAACAATAACGTTTAGTGCTTTGATCAGCATTTCTCGGTCATGGTGATGTGGAACTGATTTTTTAGCTAGCTGTTGATTAATCACATTAACGCGCTCAGATGTAACTCCAAGGTTGGCAATAACACTATCAATGGGCAAACAACCAATATTACTTTCTATCCAAGCGAGTTTTTCATCTAATGTAAGCTGCGACGCAGGGCTTTTTTCTGCAACCACATTATCAATAAATACACAGTGACCTTTTCGATTTTTTAAGGCGTTAGATATATCGCGTACTAATAATGGTGGTATCACGCTAGTGAGAAAACTACCTGGGCCTAAAATAATTAAATCAGCATTTGCTAGCGCTTTTAAACATTGATTTGGTGTTTTTACCAGTGGCGCTAACATTAAGTTTTCGGGCATGACCGGCATTTCGTCAACTGATAGCTCACCAACACGGCAGCGTCCTTTTGGATAAAAGGCCATTAAATCAGTTGGGGTTTCCGACATAGGATACACTGGCGGCTTGATACGTAATAAACGCCTTACCAGTTTAATTGACTCAATTGGACGAGATTGTATTTGTCCTAGGCCGTATAAAATTAAGTTACCTAGGTTATGACCACCGAGTTCATCTTGGCCGTCAAAACGAAAGTTGAATAACTGACTCCCAATAGAATCGTCGTCGACAAGTTCGGTAAGGCAATTTCTCAGATCGCCCCATGCAATAGTACTACTACGTTTGCGAAGTCTACCTGTTGAGCCACCATTATCGGTTGTGGTTACAATACCGGTGAGTTGATCACCAAGAAAAGAAAGCGTTGAAAGCACGCGTCCTAAACCATGACCACCACCAATGGCAACAACATTTAGTGATTCTAATTGCATATAACTTAAGGTTTTAAATTTACGTAGGTAAGCTAACTTTACGCATTATTGTGTTAAAAATAAAGTAAAGGTGAGGGCATTTTACAATTGATTACACTTAACGAAGTCGCTTAAAAAAGATAAGGGGTTACTAACTATTTAATTAGCCACAAAAAAATGAATAGCGAGGGGAGAACAAAATTATACTAACATCATGACTAAGACACTGATTAAATAAAAAATAATCAACTTGATGGTTAATTAGACATTTAAACACTAAACAGGAAAAAAAAGCAGGTTTATTCAAATTAATAGTTGACACTATGGGGGTGTCTGCTTAGAATGCGCCTCGCTTTCAAAGAGTACTTTGTTTTGATTTGAAGTATGAATTTAAGCGGCAAGTTTACTTATTATTTATTAAATAAGTATTATTTGTTCTGGGGCTATAGCTCAGCTGGGAGAGCGCTTCGCTGGCAGCGAAGAGGTCTGCGGTTCGATCCCGCATAGCTCCACCAATTTATAAATTCAAGGTTGTTGTATAACTTAGGCCATACAATAATCCTATGACTGACACTTGTGTTATTCATGAATTAGATACTTGAACGTTTACGATTAAGTATTTGTACTAACAACAAGCTTACTTGATGTTGGTACAACGATAGATTTCTGTGTCCCTATCGTCTAGAGGCCTAGGACACCGCCCTTTCACGGCGGTAACAGGGGTTCGAATCCCCTTAGGGATGCCACTTTCAAGGTTGTTGTATAACTTAGGCCATACAATAATCCTATGATTGACACTTGTGTTATTCATGAATTAGATGCTTGAACGTTTACGCTTAAGTATTTGTATTAACAACAAGCTTACTTGATGCTAATACAACGATAGATTTTTGTGTCCCTATCGTCTAGAGGCCTAGGACACCGCCCTTTCACGGCGGTAACAGGGGTTCGAATCCCCTTAGGGATGCCACTTTTAAGGTTGTTGTATAACTTAGGCCATACAATAATCCTATGATTGACACTTGTGTTATTCATGAATTAGATGCTTGAACGTTTACGATTAAGTATTTGTATTATCAACAAGGTAACTTGATGTTAGTACAACGATAGATTTCTGTGTCCCTATCGTCTAGAGGCCTAGGACACCGCCCTTTCACGGCGGTAACAGGGGTTCGAATCCCCTTAGGGATGCCACTTTTTTTAGGTTATTAGCGAACTAGGTCTCGTGAATTTCCTTTGGTTTAGTAAAGCCACAAATATAGATGTTTAATACTTTTAAATTAAAAGTATTATGCGTCAAAACTGAAAGATTTGAACTTTAATCTTTCAATCTGTTTTGATGTCCCTATCGTCTAGAGGCCTAGGACACCGCCCTTTCACGGCGGTAACAGGGGTTCGAATCCCCTTAGGGATGCCACATTAAAAAACCGACTTTTAGTCGGTTTTTTTTCGCCTAAAATTTACCAACTCGCAATTTAATCGTTAATGATCATCAATATTTTCGTTTTTAGTTGTTGTTACTTAAGCGGCTAGGATATATTTTAAAGCCTTGGGGTTTATAAAGGTTTTAAAATGAATATTCTCAGTTTTGGTGCCAGTAGTAGTAAAAATTCAATTAACAAAGTATTAGCGACCTATGCCGCTTCGTTAGTTCCCGATGCAACCGTTGAAGTGATCGATCTAAACGACTTTGAATTACCTTTATTTAGTGTTGATCTAGAAAAAGAATTAGGTAGCCCAATAGCTGCCCAGGCACTGTTTAATAAAATAGGGCAGGCTGATGCTCTAGTTATTGCTTTTGCCGAGCATAATGGCTCATACACGGCTGCTTATAAAAATATGTTTGATTGGATGTCGCGCATTCATCCAAAGGTTTTTCAAAATAAACCTATGGTACTTTTAGCAACGTCACCAGGTGCCGGAGGAGCAGCTAATGTGCTGAAGTCAGCGGTAACTTCAGCACCGCATTTTGCCGGGGTAGTAAAAGGCTCGTTATCAATAAAAAGTTTTTATGATAATTTTGACCTTGAGAAAAATGAATTGAAAAATGCAGAAATTAAACAAGTATTAACTGAAATGATGTCGGTTGTTTTTCGCCAATAATCGAGTTGAGCATTTGCAAAATACAGTAATGTTTTCAGCTATTAATACCATTCCGTATAAAGAAGTGCTCACTTAGAACGGTATGGGCGACATTAGAACAAACAAAATTTGTGAAGATATAGTTATTCTACATCAAATAAATTTTGTGTAGTTATCATGGTGCCCATACGTTCCCGAAGGGCGAGTTTTAAAGGCTTATATGCAGCGTTATTGATTTTGACAAGGGAATAACCATTCTCTTCAATCAATGCCTTGCCTCTAAGTAATGCCAGTCAGTTAAGCTGACTGGCATTTTTATTTTTGTTACTTGGGTACTTCGATTGTTTTGGTTTAATCCACCTGCGATACTTCCTTTCTTCTCGCCTTGGAGGTAATTTGAAATAGCTGAGT
>NZ_JBQMWH010000028.1:0-8939 GCF_053470345.1 Thalassotalea agariperforans
TGCTGTTTCTAATCTAAATTCTGGACTGAAATTGGGTTTTCTTGGTTTAGTCATTGTGTCACCTAACGTTTACTGAGGTGCATGATAACACCTCTAAGTAGGTGGCCAAATTAACTATGCCACTTCACCTTTATGCCAATTACCGATGCATATAGCCGTAGTGTATACAACTTTTTAATAATCACGCTTACCGATCAAAATAAATTCGTACGGGCTTGGACATACAACGGGCTTTATGAATTAAGCAAACAGCATCCAGAATATATAAAAGAAGCTAAGCAATTCTTCGAGATGGCCATGCGTGATGAGGCACCATCTGTGAAGGCACGAATTCGAAATATTATGAAAAAAGGTTTCTAATAAATTGCTACTAGGAACAACCTATGCTGCGCTTCAGTTTGCCCATCCAAGGTTATGGTGTTAGCTGTACTTAAACATTGGGGTCAATGTGGTAAAGTAACTTTTGAGCTTCTATAACTACCATTGATGATTTCCGCTTATGATTATAAAAATGGAGTCGTCAGGAAATATTAGTGCTGCTAAATTTTTCCGTCATGTGGCAATCGGTTTTATCATTTCGACCTTAATAGCTTGACAAGGGAAAACTAAGCAACTTATTAAACACTCACATAATAACCCCAACTGTTCATGTATGACTTAGTGAAAAGCAATATTGATATCAGGTTCTGAGGACATTAACACAAGTAAAAGTCATCAAGTTACATTCTGTACAGCTACTTAATAACTTCCTCATATTGTTTATCTAGGCTATATCTTTGCCAATATTGACTTCAATTTTTCAGTCAGGTTAGCGCTAATAAGCTTGTTTTTATCTAGGTTAAAATTGTCATAAAAACTCGGTATTGATAAAGACGCCAAAATATTTCCATCGAAATAATGTGCCGATTTTTCAGCTAATTCTAAAACGCTTTTAGCTCCACTAGGGCCAGGTGATGTTGATAGCATAACAATAGACTTCCCTTGATATACGGCTTGTGTTTTTCTTGATGCCCAATCAAATAGATTTTTGTAAGCTACGGTATAATTTCCATTGTGCTCTGCAAATGAAATCAAAAGTACATCAGCTTCTGATATTTTGTCCAAAAAGTCAGTCGCTGAATTTGGAATACCGTGAGCGATTTCAAGGTCGCTGCTATAAATAGGCATTTGATAGTCGTTGATATCAATGATTTCGACTTCATGTTTGTCTAAAAAAGTTATTGCGTAAGTTATAAGAGCTTTATTTATTGATTTGATACTATTAGTTGCTGCAAATGCTAAAACCTTCATATTTATCTCCGAGTTGTATGTTGCGATATGAAATTGGAGTATAAATGTAGAACGATAACTTATAGAAGATACAAATTATGAAACTTTCGTTCCTTATATGGAACGACAGAGGTGTGATTTATGAGAATAGGTAGCATATGATTGATTTAAATGATTATTATTATTTTGTACAAGTAGTAGAAAAAAAGGGGTTTACTTCCGCAGCAAGCGCTTTAAATATGCCAAAATCACGCTTAAGTAGACATGTATCAAAGCTAGAAGAACGGTTAGATGTAAAATTAATTCAAAGGACATCTCGTCAGTTTAATATTACAGAAACTGGTCAAATATTCTATCAGCATGCCAGAGTCCTTCTAGATGAAATGGAAGCCGCAGAAGCCGCCATAGAAAGTAGGAAGACAACCCTTAATGGTCGAGTAACAATAAGTTGTTCGGTGGGAGTCGCTCAATTTGCAATCAAAGAGCTGGTAATTCAATTTCTGCAGGAAAACCCAAAAGTTGAGCTTGTCCAACAAGTCACCAATCAGAACATTGACTTGGTTTCTTCTGGTATTGACATTGCTATACGAGGGCACATGGAAGACTTACCAGACTCAAGTATTATACAGCGGAACCTTTGCTCTGTTTCCTGGCATTTATTTGCAAGCCCGACTTATCTTAAAAAAACAGGTACACCAAAAGCACCTTATGACTTGTATAAGAGACAAAGCTTGAAAGTTGGATGGCAACCAAGTGCAGGGCATTGGACACTTGAAAATAATGAAGGACTTAAAACTGCTATTCCCTTTAGCCCACAACTTTGTAGTGATGACATGAGTACCTTAAAGAAAGCTGCTGTCGATGGGCTTGGTATTGTTAGCTTACCCGCTTATACCTGTAAAAATGAATTTCAAAATGGCTCATTGGTTAGAGTGTTGCCAAATTGGGTATCAGGTAAAGCGCAATTGAGTTTACTTATGCCATCACGTAAAGGTATTTCTCCTTCAGTGAGAGCATTCAGCGATTTTTTGCAAAATAATTTAAATGCTCATATAGGAGATTAGGGTCTGTTGATCTTTTTTATATTTTCAGTAATAGGCTATTTTTAGTGATAGCAAAGCAGAATGAAGCTTGTTTGCTTATTCCTAATGCGTGAATTCTAAATGAGTGAAATTCTAATGCCGCTAGCGCAAAAGATAACCATTGCCCTGTGGGCATAGGCTAAAACCGCTTTACTGAGCGTTAAAATTATTGGTTTAGATGACTAAACGACATAATTTCAGCCTTGATTAAAACGATTTTATCTCTCAGCTGAATTAAACAAAGGCAAACAGACCCTAGGCATTGTAAAAATTAAATGAACGAAAAAATAAAAGTTAGTGATTAACTTTTAGCATGGCATTAATTATTTTTATATCGTTTCGTAAATGGAATGATAAGTTCAAATTACACCTGTTTATGTTGTTATCGTCCTATTCTAATATGAGATTAACGGTTCAATGCAAAATAGGAAACATTAATGAACAGCTTTAGAATACAGCCATCAACTACTAATAAAAAAGACATCAACGATATGATAGATATGTCATGTGTGATCGAAGGAGAGTCATTTAAGATTAAAAAAGGCTTTGACGCACTAGGCTTTCGACATACATCTTTTGAAACTCTCATGGACCCATTGATAATGGTTGATCATTATACCATGACGGAACCAACTTTTGGTGCTCATCCACATGCAGGACTTTCCGCAGTATCATTGATATTTGAAGATAGTATTGGAAAATTTCACAATCAAGATTCACTTGGTAATGACTTTGATTTGTTACCAGGGGACCTATATTGGTTAAATGCAGGCAATGGAATTGTTCACGACGAATCGCCAAGGAACGGAGCGAAAATTCATGGTTTGCAAGTTTTTGTAAACTTACCTAAGTCACTAAAATACTCTGCGCCACAATCAACTTTGGTTAGATCTCAACAAATACCATTGATTATTGATGAAAGTTATCGTGTACGTGTGGTCTTAGGAGAGTCAAATGGTATTGTAGGAAAGATCATTCCATCAAATTACCTAACTATTTTAGATGGGAAATTATTTAGGCCTTCAAGGTTTTCGCACAAAACAAATGCAGGAGAACAAAGTTGGATATACGCTGTATCTGGGTGTATTGACGTTTCTATTGGAGATAAAATAGTGACGCTTAAGCAAGGCCAAGCTATTTCTGCAAAAGCTGTAAAACAAGTTATCAGTATCATAAACAAGCAGAATGTAGATGCTCATTTTGTTTTATTTTCGGGAGCTGCCATTGCAGAAAAGTTTGTACAGAGAGGACCTTTTGCTATGTCCACAGAAGCCGAAAACAATGCAGCGCAGCGAAAATATGATTTAGGTTTATTTGGTTCTATTGGAAAAAAACTTTAGAGCGTGTTGAACTTTTCTGTATATTTTTTCAATAGGCTGTATGAGGGTTATACAAGGCAGAGGAATTGAATTTTAGTTGTTCTACATAATGAGCGATAACGTAGTCGAAAGGGCATACAGGTGTTGCCCTTCGGGTTCGTCCTGAGCGCTTCCTTTTTATATATTCCTGCATGGATGCAGGTTATTAGAGCAACGCAGGAGCAGTTGTCGAGAATAACTATATTACATCGCTCGCGCCTTATTCTGAAAGCGCTCTGTTAGAACAAAAATTATACCCGAAAGGTCAACACGCTCTAATTATTTTATCTCTTTATTAACATTTTTTTATCGAAAGTAGAGACTTTAGTAATCATACTTTCTGGTAAGTGCGATAGAAGTTTCAGTTTGTGAACCTCCGCGGGTTAAGGTAACTTAATGTGCCGATAATTTTCTGTCAACAGCATTATTCGGCAATAGTTAGTATCATAAAGTTGGTTATAATCTTTATAACAAGATATAGGATCTTTTATTAACGTTATTTACCATTAAATAATGAGTTTTAATATGTCATTTGACTACAAAACAAGGTTATCGTCCAAGACTTCAGAATCAGTGATAACTGGGCTATTAAACAAAATCTCTATGGAAAGTGTATTTTGTACGCATTCTACATTCAGCTCCCCTTGGGGGATATTATTGCCTCCTATTGAAAACTGCATGATATTTCATTTAGTTTTAGAAGGAGAAGCAATAATTAGAACTCAATCAGATTCTATTTTGATGCACGCTGGCGATTTTATCCTTTTACCTAAAGGAATCGGTCATGAACTATCTGGTGAAATAGTAAATTTTTATACTCCCTTAAGTGATCTACCTATAGAAGTTGTTAATGAAAGTTTTGAACGTTTGAAATTTGGCGGTGGAGGAAGAGCAACTATTATGTTATGTGGAGCAATTACGTTTAGGCACCCGCTTACTCTGAGGCTATTAAAAGGGTTGCCAAACGAAATTTTTATAAATAATAACAGCTCAGTTAATGAATTTATTAAAACATTAACTGAACTATTAACAAAAGCAGCACTTAATACAAGTATAGGTTCGACTGGTACAATAACAAGATTAGCTGACTTAATGGTTATTGCAGCTTTGAGGCAATACATGGAGTCTAACAAAGATAAAAAACTCTCTTGGTTAGGAGCTTTAGAAGATAAAAGAATTTCTAAAGCAATTCAGCTTGTACACGAATCACCAGCTAACCATTGGTCACTTAATGACTTGGCAAATCAAGTAGGAATGTCCAGAACTGCTTTTGCTGTTGCATTCAAACGTCTTGTTGGGAACTCTCCTATTGATTATTTAACAGAATGGAGAATGTCTTTAGCTTATACAGACCTACAGAATACAACATCATCTATATTATCTATCGCGATGGATTATGGTTATCAATCAGAATCGGCATTTTCTCGAGCTTTTAAAAAAATCAATGGCTACCCGCCGAGTGATGTTAGAAAAGAACACAAGCTTAACCTCGAAATTTAAGTGTAATTAGAAGAACAAACTAGTATTAATGATAAAAGCGCGCTAAAAGTTCTTATGTTATTCCATCGTTGCCATAAAATTAGATACAGCGCCCAAGTTTCATTTACATTACTTTGCATATATGCCGCCTGTTTTAGTTTATTATTCAAAGGAATATTTTTAAACACAGTAATTAGAAAAGTACCGGCAAAAAATACTACACATCCAAGCTGGAACGAAAATTCGACGTTATTGGCAAAAATGCCAAAGTAAGCACTAGATAAAGCGGAAAAAAAGAAAATTAATTTGAAAGACCAATTTAAAATTACATCATTGATTTTTGCCATAATTAAGGCACCATTTTCCACTTCTTTTAAAGCTGAAATAATAGTATTGGTGAAAATTAAGTAAATCCCCCCCATAATACCCATAGAGACCATGCATAATACTTGTAACGTTATATGAATTGTCATGATTCCACCTAAAACTTATCAATGTTTGCTTTAATAAAAGCTCTAAAACTTTTGGGCTTTCTACCGAGTGCTTGTTCAACTCCATTGGTGATATATTCATTTCGTCCATCTAATACTTCAGTAAATAAAAAGTTTAAGAGAGATATAATATCTTCAGGTACTTGAGCAGCAGACATTTCTGACTCAAATGTTGCTTGAGTTAATTGCTCGAATTTTACTTCCTTATTTAATACTTCTGAAAACAGTTTTGCTATATCCGAGAAAGTAAGTAATTCAGGCCCTGTAACTTCGTAAAGTTTATTGCTGTGTTTAGGATCAATAAAGGATTGGCAAGCAATTTCAGCAATATCATCTATATCAATAAATGGTTCTTTTACAGCATTAACTGGTAAGCAAATTAAGCCATTATGGATAAAACTATTAAAAAAACCATCAGAAAAATTCTGATTGAACCAGGATGCTCTAATAATCGTCCAATTAATACCAGAATTAATCAATATATCTTCACATGCTTGAGCAGCAGGCTCTCCACGACCAGATAATATAGTGATATGTTTAATATTTTTTTTCTTTGCTAAATTACAAAAGGTGCTAATGTGTTGTATTGCACTAGGGACTGCTAAATCAGGTGAATAAGTCAAGTACACATGTGATGTTTGATCTAAAGCTTTTGACCAGGTTTTGTTATCTTGCCAGTCAAAATGAATTTCTGCACTTCGGCTAGCCGCTTTAATTTTATCTGATGGTAGTAATTCAGATAATAATTGACAAACACGACGACCTGTTTTTCCTGTTGCACCTATGATTAACACTTTTTCAATATTTGAATGTAAGTTTTGCATAATTACTCCTATGAATTATATACGAGTTAATTTAATGTAAAGTTAAAAACAGTTGCTGACTTATCATTCTAAATACATTGCAGTTAGTACACTAATTGTTCGCACTGAGCAAGGCTTGGTATGGCGTTCATCGATGGAGAGGTTATGAAATTATTAGTTTTTTTGGGTACTGTGCGAGAAAGTACTCCTCCGACACCAGCCCGATTGGGTGTTCGTGTAACGAAAGCAGTTCTTGAATGTTTGAAAAGTCGATATGAAGGCCATGAAATAGAACTTATTGATGCTAAGAACTATCCGGTTGAGGCTGTATTTAAGCCGCACTTCGCTTATCCAGCAAGTAAGGCACCTTCACACCTTGTTGAGTTGGCTGGAAAGATTGAGAGTGCCGATGGATATATTATGGTCAGCCCAGAATACAATTATTCAATGAGTCCGGCACTTGCGAATCTTTTAAATCATTTTGGTAGCTCTTTATTCTCCTATAAGCCAAGCGCTATTGTTACATACTCGGCAGGCCAATGGGGCGGGATGCGTGCAGCAGTTGGAATGCGTACATTTCTTTCTGAGCTAGGTTGTTTGCCAGTATCTGCGATGATACATGTGCCCAAAGCGCAAGAAGTTTTTGCAGCGGATGGTTCAATGCAAGCAGGGGAAGAAAAGGACGCTTGGTTTAATTATTTCGAAAGAACATTCAACCAATTAATTTGGTGGGCTCAGGCGACACAGCAGTATCGAGCACAAGTTGATCCACATAAGATGGTAAAAGACTTCAAGAAGAACCCCTCCGAGCGTAATGCGCCTTAGGTGATAACTAGCAAGTAACATAACAATCAGCTGCACGCTGCCGTTTTCCGCCGTTATGCAGATCTAAAATGGTAAGCTAGCTGGGCGTTATGGCGTTAAAAATTATTTTCGCAAAGTTTTTACTTTGTAGTAGCTCAACTCAAAGCTGACAAAGCACCATTAACAATCGAGCAACTTTCAAATTAGAACTGAACTACTACAGCTAACCTTTAAGGCTATTAAATTAACAACCGCCACCATAACAACAGCTTATTTACATATCTGATGTTTCAGATGGTTTTATTTCATGCCCATTTATGACTATATAATGTCTGAAAGGGGACTGATAACACCATTCGCCCCTCGCTCAATAACATGGGTATATATTTGTGTCGTTCTTACATCTGTATGTCCAAGCTGCTCTTGAACTGTACGAATATCAGCGCCTCGTTGTAATAGGTGAGTTGCAAAAGAATGTCGCAATGTATGACAAGTAACATTTTTTGATATACCGGCGTCGTAAGCGGCTTTTTTAACGGCTTTACGTAAAACAGTTTCATTAATATGATGACGACGTAATAATTGAGAATCAGGATCAATACTTAAGTTTTTTGAAGGGAATAAATAGTGCCACCCTAGCTCTTTAGGCGCATTAGGATATTTTTTAGCAAGTGCGTAAGGGAGCCAAACACCATTATAATTGGGTTGTTTGACATCATATTGATAATACTTTTCAACGACTTTTATTTGATTTTGCAAAGGTGGAATTAATTCCGACGCTAATGTTACTCGACGGTTTTTACCGCCTTTACCTTGCCACACTTGTATTGAACTATAATCGAAATCAATATCTTGTACTCTTAAACGAATAACTTCCATTAAACGTAAACCACTGCCGTACATAAGTTGACACTGTAAAGCATAGTTTGCATTTACAACATCCAACAACGATTTAATTTCTTTTTGAGTAAGCACCGTAGGAAGCTTAGTGACCGCCTGGCTACGATTAAAATTAAGCTGAAGAGTTAATGGGTTTTTAATAATTTCTTTATACAAAAAGACCAAAGCATTAAGAGCTAAAGCCTGTGTTTTAGGGGCTATATTTTTTGTATTACTTAAATAAGAAAGAAAAGCTTCAACTTCTTGGTCATGCCCTTTGCTAGGGTGAGATTTTTGATTAAAGTTGATATAAGCTTTAATCCAATAGATATAGGACTCAATAGTGCGTTTAGCGTAACGTTTCAACCCCATTTGTTCTTGAACGTGTAATAGAAATTTTGACATTCTGACCTCCATTTAAACTATTAAATAATTCCATTTAATATTCGTAAGTATAGATTAATATATTTATTAGTTTTGCACGTTTTTAACAGGATAAATTGTAGAAACAAGGCAAAAAGCCTTACTTCTCATGAAATATATGACCTAGCTACTAATTAACCTCTTGATATATCACATTTATAAAGATAGAGTTGAAAAAATAATAATAAACAAATTAGACATCAAAAACTGAGTAAAAAAGGTTTTTTTAACGTCTAATAAGTTGTTAGTTGTCCGCATAAATTTGTAAAATTGCTTTTGTATTTGTGTGCTCAACGGTTATTTTTGCGTGTGGTTCAATTCTTTGTTTTGGCAATGGAAGTGCCGACAAAT
>NZ_JBQMWH010000029.1:0-4854 GCF_053470345.1 Thalassotalea agariperforans
GTTGTATTTGCAGTGCTTTGTAATTAAAAAACAACTAACAAGCCAATCAAGCAGGACAAAAAACAGTTTGCTGTTTTCGTGCCTCAACATTTTAGCAAACTATTTTTTGCCTCTTATTGGGGCGTTAGGGCTCTTCGTCGCTAGTCATCACTTTGACATTCGAATCTAATTAGATAGATTTTTTAGTTGCTCAATAATATTAAAAGCATTTTCTGTTTTTTTAATTTGGTCTTGAGTGTTTCCATTTGCAATAGCTGAATCTAATCTTTTACGCATAGACTCTAATAAATCATATTTAATTTCTGGATCTTGGTTCATGCTAGTTGGCGCCATTAAGAATAAACTATCAGTCGAAGAAATTAATTTATTATCCACCAAGTTAGAAACCATATCACCCATTTCATTTTGGGATATATTACTAACATCAAATTTTTTGGCTATCTCTTGCCAATTTTTTTTTGCATTTAAACCAGCATTACTTATATCCACAGTATCTGTTGTTAATGCTTTATTTTCAGTTATTCTGTCCGCATTGCTTAACATGTTATAACTTGGGCTTTGTGTTTTATAAATTTGATTTAATTGAGCGCTATTGTTTATATGCATGAAAAATTCCTTATTTAAATATAAAATCAGCGGTTATTATAATTTACTAAGCAAAAACCTAACCAACTATACATTGCGCAATATATTGCATAAAATCGTATTTAATAATTAATTTATTGGTTTAACAGGAAAATATTTGCCACCTAATAGGTAATTGTGGCAAGTATTGTGCTATTCAAGCCCTAACAAGCCACTCAAGCAGGACAAATAACAGTTGGTTTTTGCTCCTTCGTCGCTTATTTTAACCAACTATCATTTGCCTCTTAGTGGGGCGTTAGGTGAATATGGATATACGTCTAGCCCAGTGTAAAAAATTAGTTTTCTTTTTTACTATTGGTTTTTATTTAATCTCATTAGTATTACCAGCAATACTGTTTGAACGTGTTCCACCACTTTACGGTTGGGAAGTACTTCTCTCAGGATGGTGGGGCATAATATTTTTTGACTTTGGGTGGTACGCAAATATTATTTATTTTTTATCACTTGGAGCTTATAAAGACAGTAACAATACACTTACAATGTTCATAAGTCCTCTTGCGATCATTGTTGGTTTGTCATCTTTATTATCTAAGGAGTGGTGGTTTCATGAAGGAGCAGGTACAGAAATTATTGGCTTGGGTGTAGCTTTTTATTTATGGCTTACAAGCTTTATCGTTTTGTTTGTGGGTGCATTTATTACTGGACTTATAAAGTATAAAGACAACCATAGATAACATAATGGTGCATATAAAATTCACCTAACAAGAAATTAAACAAGGACAAAAAACAGTTGGCTTTTGCTCCTTCGTCGCTAATTTTAGCCAACAATTTTTTGCCTGTTAATTAGGCGTTATATTTTTAAGGAAGAAATAGAGTATGATTCAAAGTTTTTTATCTTTTGTTGTAAGGGCATTTCTAAAGTTAGCCATTTTCTTGGTTATATTATTTAGCATATTTATATTGGGTGGTATGATTACAGAAGCTTTATCTATAGACATTACCCAATTTTTAAATTTACCCGAACAAACTCGAAAATACACGATTATTGCCCCGTTATTATTCTTATCTTATTTTCTTTCCAAATGGCTAGTTAGTGTTTTGAACCTTGATGTGAAAGTAAATAAATTATTTAAAATTACAACAGGTGTTAATTAAAAATATAACAAGTTGCTCAACAGGACAAAATACAGTTTGCTCGGCTCGTACCTCGCCAATTTTAGCAAACGGTATTTTGCCCATTAGCAAAGCGTTAGGTAACTAATCGAAGTATGCATTCACCCTTAGATAAAGTTGGCTCATTTTACGTCTTTTTAGAAACTATTGATTACGATGTTAATGAAGAGTCATTAGAGATTGAAGTTTCCTGTGCGAAACTAGCTGATGAAGTTTATGAGGCTAAACCTAAATCAGGTGATGAAACCGAAGATAAAATAGAAAAAGTATTAGATGGTTGCCGTGAAATAATAACTGACGAAAATAGCCCTCGTTATCGAATCTGCTTTGAACATGTTTTCTATCACCAAGTTTGTGAAGAATTTGACTACGATATGTCAAAAGAGGAATGTGATGATAATGGCGTTATTGGTATCGTTAATGAATCGCCTCTATTATCACACTTAAAGAGTGATACAGAAGTATTTTGGCATATAGAAAGTTCCAAAATGTATGTTATTGCTACATCAAGTAAATGGTTAAGGGTTGTTAGTTCTGAGCCTCCAGAAATAAGGGCTGTAGCAAACGTTACCTAACAAGTCATTAAAGCAGGACTAAAAACAGTTTGCTCGGTTCCGCTTCGCTTCACATTTTAGCAAACAATTTTTAGCCTCTTAATGAGGCGTTATGTGTTTGTAGCTAAAGAAAAAGAAATATTAAAAATTAAGTGGTGTGTTTCGCCATTGTAAGTTTGGTTGCCACCACTAATAAGCTTTACGCAAATACAAAACAAGTTTTGTGGTAAAGCTATTATTTCATTCGCGTTTGGGCTTAAATGGCTCAAGGATAATTTTAATTAAGGGCAGCTTCGTTATTGTTCATGCTAAGTTTTAAACTTGGTTTTACACATAACAAGTTGCTTAATAGGACAAAATACAGTTTGCTTGGCTCGTGCCTCGCCAATTATAGCAAACGGTATTTTGCCCATTAGCAAAGCGTTAGGTGCCCGAGATAGCTCAGGAGTAATAATGAAGAAAATACTATTGATCGCAGCTGCAACAATTCTTAGTGGCTGTGCGCAAAGCGGATACAAGCAATTCTATAATCCATATGTAGACGCAAGAACACTACCAAATGTTGAGCTAATAGGCCCGAATGAAGAACCGCAGATATTTGGTTCTAATAATATTGATCAGGATATCCGAACTTTAAGGTCAAAGAGGTACATTGTCGTAGGTTATTCGTCCTTTAACGGCGGGTACGAAGACACTAAGAATGCGGCGGCGCAGGCTAAAAGAATTGGGGCCACGGTGGTTTTAACCAACTCAGAATATACAAATACCCAATCAAGTACGTCCGCCTTATTACTTCCCAATAACCAGACCACTTATCATTCCGGTAGCGTATATGGTGGTGGAACCTACGGTGGGTACAGCGGCACGAGTACAACATACGGAACTACAGCCGTTCCTTTTACTACCCATCAACGGCGTTACGATCAAGTCGCAGTTTACTTGGTAAAATCAACTCAAAAAATACGTTTTGGTGTTTCGGTCAATGATTTGACTCCTGGCATGAGGACTGAGCTTGAGAGAAACACTGGGGCACTTATAGATATAGTAATAGAAGATACCCCAGCATTTTATTCTAATGTTATGGCTGGGGATATTCTCGTTTCCATTGATGGTCAGCCTGTCAAAAATGGTCAGCATGCCATTGAGCTTATGGCGGCCGTTCCAGAAAGCCAGCCATCTTCTAGCTTTTTGGTTATCCGGAAAGGCGAAGAAAAATCAATAAAGGTTACGTTTTAAAAGCACCTAACAATCTGCTGCTAGGGACAAACTTACGCTGCGCTTCGGTTTGCCCCAGAGCAGGGCGTTAGTTGCCTAGGAGGATTAGGTGCATGATTCAAGACGAGGTGGACTTTTCAAATTGGCTAGATAGCCAACTAAGTGTTGAAATACCAGCGAACGTAATTGCGTTTAACATTAGCGTTTATGAATCACCATTTATTATTGAAATTGTTGGCTCAAATGAATTCGATGTAGAAGATGAAGATTGGGCGTGCAATGAATATTGGGTTCCTACACCTCGCTCCATTGAGGTTTTAAACGATTTATATGGAAATTCATGGGAAGTTGCGGAACAAAATATTGTTAATATGGCTCGCGGTTATTTCATATCAAATACCGTTAACGCAAGTAAATTACAACAAGCGAAAGCTTTTGCTGTTGGCTTCGTGGATGGAAATCTAAATTTGATTAAATAGGCAACTAACAAGTCATTAAAGCAGGACACTGATCTACCCTCGATAAAACGGACACCAAAATCTAATTAAAGATGAGGTGTTCTATGCCGAAGTACAATAATCCAAGACGCACTTGGAAGTATTCAAACGACTTTAAAGTCAACGCTGTTCAACTGAGTTTTGTTGTTGGCGTCACCATAAAATCTGTCGCAGAAAAACTCGACATTCACCCGTTTATGCTGTCACGATGGCGAAAAGAATATCGTGAAGGAATAATTGTGGCTGATAAACGAAAAAAAGTGGCTGGACAATCTAAAACTAAAAAAGCACTGACCAAAGAACAACAACTAGAACGTGAAAATAAGCAACTCAAGGAGGAGCTGTATATTCTAAAAAAGTGGCAACGGTTTCTTGCCGAGGAACATCAAGCCGATATCGATTCATCGAAAAACTCAGAGCCGACATAAAGGTGACGAGGTTGTTGACGTTTTTTAATGTATTTAAAAGTGGCTATTACGATTGGCGCGAAAGATAACCGAGTGCACGCACGTTAGAGGATGTGACGTTGAAAGAAAAAATTCAGCAGATATTCACACAAAATGAGGGGCGTTATGGCAGCCCTCGTATTTTTAAAGCACTTATCAAAGCAGGCTACCGTATTAGTAAACGGCGAGTAGAGCGTTTATATGGTGAACTTGGCTTGGTTGCGCGTGTTGTGCTTGTGACCTATCGGTCACAAGGATTAAAACGCTTTTTAGCGTCAGGCGAAAACTTACGACCTGATGGAGGCGTGCCTAAAGCAAAAAACAAGGTATGGGTTGCCGATGTGACGTACTTGAAAGTAAATGGTGTTTGGCGATATTTATCGG